>JAIDNR010000218.1 GCA_029063695.1 Ruminococcus sp. | reverse complement strand
GAAATATATATAGTGTACAAGCTTTTATTGTGAAATACGTACAAAAATCTACTGAATTAATCATCAATAATTTTTTATAAAAATGTGTTGATTTCCTTGACTTATTGCAATTTGTATGCTAAAATGTAATTATGAATTTTTGGGCATGGCTATAGAAGGGCTATATGCCTTGTACAAAAAGACTTCTCAGAGATGCGGGAATTACAAGAATTCAGGCAGATGATGAGAAAAAATATGTTAGAGAGGTATAGAACAATGAAGAATTCATTATTCAAGAGAGCTTTCGCTTTGGCTACTGCCGTTCCGCTTGCTCTCACACAGTGCTTATCTGTTGCTAACGCTGTAAGTGTTAATAATGCAATCACAGCACTGCCACAATCAGTCAAAGCAATTGAACCTAAAGAGACTTCTGTAAATAGTCTCATTTTCATTGAACCTACAGAAGGCCTTATGAATGCAGAAACTTACGAAAGAGTTGGAAATACTTTTGTAAAGGATTCAGAATGGAATAAGCATTTTTTGGCAAGTCTCAAAACAATGGAAGAAAATGGTACTCTTGACCTGTCTTCAATTTATGAAGAAATTATCAACAATGCAGGTTCATATGGTGATGTTGTAAAGAGTGCTATTGAAAAAGTAGGCGACGTTACTTACAGTGTTGATTCAGAAAAGAACATCATTCGTGTACACGCTTCACTTGACAACATCACTCCTATTCTGGAAGATGAAGTACAGGCAAGATTCGGTGAAAAGCTCAAAAAGCTTGCTGAGGGTTATAACATTGCAGATTTAGATGAAATAAAGTTCTTTGACAAGATGGTAATTGCCGGTGACTTTGACATAGAAATTGATGCTTCAGCTCTTGAGAACGGAACTCTTGTATCTGGTTCGGTTTCTTTCACTGACAAAGCTACAGGCAAGGTTTACAAGGACATTTCAATTACTAAGTATATTACTGATACTATTAAGGCAGTTCAGACTTCTATAGAGTCAACTATTGATGACCTTATAGACCAGTATAACCTTGACCGTGATGGACTTGAAAAGCTTGTTCAGGAATCTGACGAATATAATAAACTTTTCAATGATTTGAAGAACGGTTACACTCCTGCTGATGGCGAAATTGAATCAATGATTTTTGAATCTGTTGAATTTAAGAATCTTGTAAATGATTATATGGCAAAAAACGGCGTTGATTATGAAGAGGCTGAAGCTAAAGTCAAGGAATCTGATAAATACAAGGATTTGATGGATAGATTCACAAACGGTATCAACCTCAGTGATGATGAAATCAAAGAGATTCTCAGTGAATCGGACGAATACAATGAGCTTGTTGAGAAATACATGGCTGACAATGCTGTTGATTATGATGAAGCTGTAAACGGAGTTTTAGATTCTCCTGAGTATAAGGAACTTTTAGATAGTTATACTGACAAGTATACTTATGATGATGATGAAATCAAAGCTATGATACATGGTTCTGCCGATTATCAGAACAAAATGAACGAAATTCAGGCAGAATATGATGATGTATTTGCAAAGGCACAGGCTAATGCTGCTGAAGCCAAAGCTCAGATTGACAAGTATGTGAAAAAGGCTGAAAATGCAATTTCAAAAGGTCTTGAAAAGTATGATACTGTAAAGAATTACAAAACTCCTAAGCCTAAACATTTCGACAGTTATACTGAAATGGCAGAAGCTATAAACAACAACAAAATGTTCAATAAGGTTCTTGATTATGCTGAAAATAAAGCTCCTGACAAGATTGCAAACAAGATTCCCGATGGCGTTCCGACAGACCCGAATGCTATAGCTGCTAATAAATATGTTCAGAAGATTTTCAACACAATCATCAATCAGCTTGCTCCAGAAAACTTTGCTGTTACTCCCGAAGATATGGCTGATATTGCTGCTAAGGCTTATGATATTGAAGTTACGGCAAATGTCGGTGAACTTACATTTACAGCTAAGCTTCCCGATGAAGATACAAGTGATTTAAAGAATCATGAGGGCGACAATTCTGCAACATATATTGCAGATACATACAATGTTGATGTAGAAAAGGTTTATAAGGAAGCTACTATAGTTCTTGACTTTACTAACCTTGATATAGCAGGAAATGCTTCTGTTGATTTCAAACTCAAGAGAATTGTTGAGGTTAAGGATATTACTACAACAACTACAACTGCTTCAACAACAGCAACATCAACAACAGTTGACCCGAGTCAGACATCGACATCAACAGCAACAGTTGACCCGAGTCAGACATCGACATCAACAGCAACAGTTGACCCGAGTCAGACATCAACATCAACAGCAACAGTTGACCCGAGTCAGACATCAACATCAACAGCAACAGTTGACCCGAGTCAGACATCAACATCAACAGCAACAGTTGATCCGAGTCAGACATCAACAACAACTGATCCGAATCAAAGTATTTTAACAACAACTGTTTCAGCAGAATATACTGTAGACATCTCTGTTGAGACTGCTGTAGACGGTTTCTATCTTTCAATTGATAAGAGCTTCAACAAGGAACAGGTTAAGTCAATCACATATAAGGTTGATACAAAGTATACAACATTCGATGCAGAAGGAAACATTATCAATGAAGAAACTGTTAAAAATGAAGCTTCTGGTGATATAACAGACAAGTTTGTATTTGACGATACACCTGAAAGTGTATTTACACCTATAGGTGAAAACGAAAAACCAACAATCGATAACTTTAAGTATGCAGTTTCACTTTATGCAGCAGAGGACATCGTTGCTGAAAACGGTGCAGTTATTGCAAACGCAGGCGAAGTAATCGCATCTACAGATGGTACAGAGGCTGCAATTACTGCTTACGTAGGTGTAAAGGGTGATGCTGACCTCGATGGTATGGCAACATCTACTGATATGGCATTAACTCTTATATGGTACGGTGCAATGTCAACATTAAAAAACCCTGCTGAGGTGATTTTCTCAACAAGTGAACTTGTTATTGACCCTGATACAGAAGAACTTATTGATGCAACACTTGATGAATTTGCTGCATTCCTTGCAGATGTTGACAATGAAAATACTGAGGGCAACTGGAAGATGACAAAGCCTGAAAGACTTATTGATGGTGCAGATGGTACATTCATACTTGCAACATACGGTAAGACTTCTACAGGTATACTTCCTACAAGAGAGTTATGGAATGACATTCTTGGCGATGAATACGCAAAGAAAGACGAAGAATAAGCCCATAGACAAAATAAAAATGTTGTTTCTGCCGTCTTGAACGGCGGCAGAATAGCATTAAAATATTTATTAATCTGAAAGGAAAAAACTAAAATGAAGAAGAATTCTTTAAAGAGAGTATTTTCAGCACTCGCTCTTACAGCAGTTGCTGCTTCCACTGTTTCTATGACATCCTTTGCTGAAACTAGTTTAACAGGTGCAAGTGATTATTTTGAGGCTTCAAAAATTGGTTTTACACAGGACGAAATCGATGCTTCTGAGATTAAGCCCACAATCACAGTTTCAAATGAGATTCTTACTCTTAAAGAGGCTCAGGAAAACAGAACAAGAATAGCTACAATCACTGTAGGAGATGCTAGAGCACTTTATGCTTCAACAGGTTTGCATGTTTACTATGATTCACGTCTTACAATTCCGAAGAATGAACTCAACAAGCCTGATATTGAAGCAGGTCCTGGCGGTAAGTATCTTGCTACAAAAACTCCTGACCCAGACCCGACAGCTCAAGATCAGGGTATGTCAGGTATATTCATTGCTTCCGCTGCTGATGATGACAACGGTCTTGATGGTGTTTTATGGCAGATTAAGTTTGAACTTCCTGAAGATGTTGCAGAGGGTGATGTATTCCCGATTGACATCTTCTACAAGTCAAATCCGAATGCTAAGGACCTTTTCACAAATGCTAAGAACAACAACACAGGTAAGTTGATGCAGGCATATGTATTTACAAGAGCTATCAACAACGGTTTCACAAAGTCATTTGATGCTTCTGCTGTAAGCTATGTTGATGCAAACGGTGCTGCTGTTTCTGCTGCTGATGCTATTGAAAAATGTCCTGCTCTTAAAGATGTTGACGGAAGTACAGACGGTGTAATCGCTATTGTTGCTGCTGCTGCTCCTCCGGAAACAACTACAACAACTGCTCCTGAAACAACTACAACAACTGCTCCTGAAACAACTACAACAACTGCTCCTGAAACAACTACAACAACTGCTCCTGCAACAACAACTAATACAGGCAATGCTGTAACTACTACAACAGGCAGTGGTACAACTGTAACAGGTGCTGCAACAACAACTACAGGCAGCAGCAAGGGTGCAACAACAACTAAGCCGGCTACAACAACTAAGCCATCAGATAATAAGAAGGATGATTCACCTAAGACAGGTGTTGCAGGCGTTGGCGTAGCAGTTGCAGGTCTTGCTGTAGCTCTCGGTACTGCTTTCGTTCTCAGAAAGAAAGAAGACTAATTAAATAGTCACAACAGTTTTTAACTGAATGCTAAAACGATAAAAAAGCTCTCCTTTGGGAGAGCTTTTCTTTATCTGATTCCCCAGCCGTCAATACCCGACCGCTGCAATGCACCGAAAATCCTGTATTTGAATCCGTGATTTTCACGTTCTGTCTGTGCAATGAAATCTTTTGTTTTCTGTCGGTTTGTTTTTCCGTCAACGGGACAGGCTGATTTTACAATCGGAATTTTATTTTTCTTTACTGCACGTCGGATTTCTTTTTCAGGTGCGAGAACAAGCGGACGTATTACAGTAAGATTTTTGTTTTCAAGTAGTGTGACTGGTGAATAACAGCCGATTCTTCCCTCTGTGAAAAGATTCATGATGAAAGTTTCAACAGTATCATCAAAATTATGACCGAGTGCAATTTTATTGCAGTTCAGCTCCGATGCGGAATTATGCAAAGCTCCACGCCGCATTCTTGCACAAAGACTGCACGGTTTTTTTTCGTTTCTGACATCAAATACAATTTCTCCGATTTGTGTCTGGATTATATGATACTCAATATCGTTTTCTGCACAAAAATCTGCAATGGCTGAGTAGTTTCCTGCAATACCGTTGAAATTCGGGTCAATTGTAAGTCCGATAATCTCATAGTCGATTCCGATGAACCGTCTGAGAAGTATAAGTCCGTTCAGCAGAATCATGCTGTCTTTACCGCCTGAAATTCCGACAGCAATTCTGTCTCCGTCATGAATCATATCATACTCCTGTACTGCTTTACGCAAATATCCAAGAATTTTCTGCATAATTTCCTCCGTATGTTTTTTATTTAATTATACATCATTCTGAAGAAATTTTCAATTATATATTGCAAAAATCGTCAAAATATTATATAATATAATGTAAGCATTTTTATAAAATTATATGGAGGATTTTTTTATGGTTAATTTTGGAAATGAATGGGACGAGATTCTTAAAGATGAATTTGAAAAGGATTATTATATTGACCTGCGTCAGAAACTTATCAATGAATACAAAACACAGAAGATTTTTCCGGGAATGTATGATATTTTCAACGCAATGAAACTGACTTCTTATAACGATGTCAAGTGTGTTATTATCGGACAGGACCCTTATCACGGTGAGGGACAGGCTCACGGGCTTAGTTTTTCAGTCCGTAAGGGAGTTACTCCGCCGCCTTCTCTTGTTAACATTTTTAAGGAAATCAGAGACGATGTGGGTATAGATAATCTCGGCAAGCATGGCGACCTTACAAAATGGGCTGAAAGCGGTGTACTTCTGCTTAATTCCGTACTTACTGTTCGTGCAAATCAGGCAAGAAGTCATCATGGTCTTGGCTGGGAGGAGTTCACGACTGATGTAATCAAGATTCTTAATGAACGTGAAAAGCCTATGGTTTTCATACTCTGGGGCGGAGATGCAAAGGCAAAACAGAAATTCATTAAAAATCCGAATCATCTTGTACTGAAAGCTGCTCACCCGAGTCCGCTTTCGGCTTACAACGGATTTTTTGGCTGTAAACATTTTTCACAGGCAAATGAATTTCTTAAAGCTCATGGATTGGGCGAAATAGACTGGTCAATTGACTAAAGGAAGATATTTATGAAGATAAAAGACATTTTTGCGAAGAAAACTGTATTTTCATTTGAAGTTTTTCCGCCGAAAAGCACAAGTTCAGTTGATGTAATTTATCGTACACTTGATGAATTGTGCGGACTGAATCCCGATTTCATAAGTGTTACTTACAGTGCGGGCGGAAGCGGAAACAGCAGTTTATCGCTTAATATTACTGAAAAAATCAGGTCAATGGGAATAATTCCTGTACTGCATCTTCCGTGTATCAATTACACAAAAGAACAGATTGATAATACTTTAACAGAAGCGAAGTCAAGGGGAATTGAGAATATTCTTGCACTCAGAGGTGACATAAATCCCGATATTCCGCCTGTTGAGGATTTTAAACACGCAAGTGACCTTATAACTTATCTTAAATCAAAGGGTGATTTTGATATTGCAGGTGCCTGCTATCCCGAAGGTCACCCTGATTCGGAAAATCTTGATGAAGATATTGCTAATCTTAAACTCAAGGTTGAAGCAGGTGCAGACCACCTTGTTTCACAGCTCTTTTTTGATAATGAGTATTTCTATAATTTCCGTGAAAAAACCGCAAAGGCAGGAATAAACGTTCCTATTGAGGCAGGAATCATGCCTGTTACTAATAAAAAGCAGATTGAGCGTATGGTTACGACGTGCGGTGCAAGTCTGCCGCATAAATTTGTGAAAATAATGCAGAAATACGAGCACAATCCCGAAGCTTTACGTGATGCGGGAATTGCTTATGCAATAAATCAGATTGTGGACTTGCTTGCAAGCAATGTTGACGGTATTCATCTTTATACTATGAACAATGCCTATGTTGCAAGAAAAATCAGTGATGCGGTTTCGGGAATTATCGGCGTATGATTAAGCTTGATACCATCTCAAAAACCGAAGCCGCACGATATATGGGCGTCAGGGGAGTTCCTGATAGAAAAACAGCAGAAATTCTTGATAAATATGAACCGATAGTCCGTAAACGTCTCAGACCGGCTTTTGTGTACCGTGAAGCGACTGTCCATTTTGCAGAAGATGGTGTATATTTCGGCGGAATGAATGCAGTATTTACGGGAAATGACATAAGAAAACATCTTACAGGCTGTAAACGTGCAGTAATTCTTGCGGCAACTGTTTCTGCTGAAGCTGATAAGCTGATACGGCAGACTTCTGTTGTCGGTATGGTTGAAACTCTTGCTGTTGACTGCCTTTGCAGTTCGGCTATTGAACAGGTATGTGATAAGACCGAAACCGAAATTTTCAGTACAAATCTCGTAAAATTCAGGACGTGGAGATTCAGTCCAGGTTATGGGGATTTGCCGATAGCTTTGCAGAAAGAACTGGTTTTATTTCTTAACGCACACCGAAGAATCGGATTGACAGTTACAGAAAACTGCCTGCTTATACCCTCAAAGTCTGTTACGGCAATAATCGGTATTTCAGATAATCCCATAGAACATGGCAAAAAAGGCTGTGATGTATGTAGTATGCGTGAAAGTTGCGGATTCAGACTGAACGGCGGCTGTGGTAAAATTTGACATAAGTTTTACATCTTTTACTTTAATTTGTATCAGGAAATAGATATTGACTATTGTACAGAAAAATGATATAATAAATATAAGAGTGAGTCTTATACACTTAATGGTTCCGCTATTCAATTAGTTGAAGGAGTTTTACATATGAAGAAGATAGTGACGTTTATTTCCGTGCTTATTCTCTCTCTTACTGCCTGCGGAGACGGGAACTCGTCATCGTCAAGTCCGAATACTGAAAATGACGTGAGTTCGGAAGTACGCAGTGAAATCAGTAAGCGAGTAAATGATACCGATTTGCTTGAAGATGTTGAACTGGAAAACAAAACTATAAAATGGCTTTCGGACTGGAATATCAGTTCTGACCAGACAGGAAAGACAAAACCGCCTGAGGTTGTCGCTTTTGAAGAAAAATACGGCGGAAATATTGAATGGATTCAATGTATATATGAGGAACGCTATGAACAGCTTGCAAATCTCATTAACAGCGGTGAGGGTGTGGACTTTTTCTATGCGGGAAATATGGATGCTTTTCCAAAAGGTACTGTAAACGGAATGTTTACTCCTGTTGATAAATATATTGATTTCAGCACTCCTTTATGGAAAGACGTTCAGGAAGTCAATGACAGCCTGATATGGAAAGGGAGTCATTATTGTACCGTATTGCAGACTACGGGAGATAAAACTGCTTGTGTGTATAACAGAAAAACGATTCAGGAAGCAGGTTTGCAGGACCCTGCTGATTTATATGCAAAGGGTAAATGGGACTGGAATGCTTTTCAGGATATGCTTCTGAAATTCGTTGATGTTGAAAATCAGCATTATGGTATTGACGGTTGGTGGTTTGAGTTCGGACTTATGTCAACTACGGGAACTGTTCCGGTAACAATACAGGATGGCAGACTTGTGAATAATATTGGTACTCCTGCCATGGAAAGAGTACAGAATTTTCTTTACAGTCTGAATCAGACAGGCTGTATTGCTATAGGTGTTGGCGACTATGGCTGGGTCGCTCATCCCGAATATATCAGTGAGGGAAAAGTTCTTTTCTATCCTGTTGGCACTTATGAATTTTATAAAACATCTGACCAGTGGAAAGCAATGTTCGGAGAAGATGCATTTTTTGTTCCGATGCCGAAAGACCCCGATGCCGATGAATATTATGTTCCTGTTGGCATGGACGCTTATATGTTTGTAAAGGGCGGACAGAATCCCGAAGGAGTTGCAAAGTTCCTTGAATGCAAACGCTTTACAAAAACCGATGAGATAATAAAGAAAATCGGAGATGAACAGTTCCAGAGTGATTATGGCTGGACTGATGAGATGGTTGAAATGCATAACAGTATGCAGGAACTTGCAAACAGAAATCCGTCTCTTAACCTTTCAACAGGTGTATCTGCTGACTGTGCTGAACTTCTTGACAGCAATCTCAGGCTTACGGCAAGAGGTGTGCCTTGGAGTGAAACATATGATTCCATTAATTCTGTTCTTGATACTTATATTGATGAAGTAAATGAACTTAATACAGATGAATAAAATATAATATATAAAAGATTAATCAAAAGGGAGGATATGAGTTGTGATGCAGACGGTTCTTGTTACGGGTGGCTGTGGTCTTATGGGACAATATATCTGTTCAGGACTGATAAAAAAGGGATATGAAGTGATTGCCGCTGACAAGGAAGAAGGATTCTACAATATGGGTAAACTTCATTATACTTATATTCCGTGGACTCCTGAGGATAAAGAGGGATTTGAGAAAATTCTTGAGGAGCATGAGATAAATATTTTAATTCATGCAGCCTGCACTGTAGATAATGATTTATCTTCGTTTGTTACTGAAACAGAAGTGAACGCTTCACAAAAGTGTGATGAATATATCTATAAATGTGCAATGTCAAGTGAAAGTATGCAGAAAGTAATCAGTATAAGCACCGAAAAGGTCTATGCTTTTCCTAAATCAAGAGAACCCATAAGAGAAGATGCGGATATAAAGACAACTTCAAATTATGCTGTTATGAAGTACGAATCCGAAAAGGCTCTTGTCAATGAAATGAGAAATCATAAGAATGTTATATGCTGTATTGCCAGAGTTGCTCCCGTATATTCAAAGGAGTTTACCGATAATCTTATGGCGAAAATCACTGACCCGAAAGATAAGACAAAATTCGTTCTCGGTACGGGACAATACGGATTCCAGATGTGCTGTGTGCATAATCTTGTTGACTTTATTCTGTGTTTTGTAAAAGTTGCAGAAGATGTATCATTTGCAGGAAATTACAATGTGGCTGACAAAACACTTACTACTGCTGCCGATATTATCAGTTTCATGAGAACATATTACAGTCTCGGAACTGTTATACAGAAATCCGCAGGAAGTAATCCGATTTCCAAAATCAAGAAAATTTTCAAGCCTGATAAGGAATACAAGACGAATTATCGCTATCTTGATATGACAAAGCTTGAAAACAACAATATGCTTGATACCACTAAGGCTTCTAAGATTGTTACTTTCCGCTGGGATATCAACAATACAAAGTAAGTGATGATATGCATGAAAATATTGAAAAAATAGTCCGTCTGGGACGTATTCCGAAAGATGATGATATGTCAGATGAACTGTTCAACGAATATGATAGTCTGATTCAGGTTGATTATGATTTGTCTTACGAAGAGGCAGAATGTCTTGTTACATTGTTTTCGGACGACTGTTATGACTTAAACTGGGGTTTACTGCATACCATAGAAACAGTATTTTCATCAATAGATACTGAAAGATACAGAAGTCTGATTGAAAAGTGCAATAATGAGGAGTTCAGAAAAATTCTTTGTATAAGATTACAGAATTATCTGAATTTATCACATGAATAACAGAAAATCCCCGAATTTTCGGGGATTTTCTTATCTGACATACAAAAGCACTGAATATCAGGAAATTTGTCCTGACTTCTGCTATAATATAAGTACAGAACAGGAGGAAAAGGGATATGGAATGGATAAAAGGAATACAGAGGGCAATTGATTATATTGAACTTAATCTTATGGAAGATATGAATTATGAGGATATTGCAAAACAGGCTTATTCTTCACAGTTCCATTTTCAGAGGATTTTCAGTATTATATGCGGCTTTACTGTAGGAGACTATATCCGCATGAGACGGCTTTCCGTAGCAGCATCAGACCTTATCCGTAATAATGATAAGGTTATAGACGTTGCACTGCGTTATGGCTATGATACTCCCGAAAGTTTTACCCGTGCATTTACTAATTTTCATGGTGTTACGCCTACTGAAGCTAAACGTGGAAAAAATGTCAAATCCTTTTCCAGACTGTCTGTGAAACTTATTTTAACAGGAGGTAGTACAATGGACTACAGAATTGAAAAACTTGAGGATTTCAAGGTTATCTGCAAACGCAAACAGGTATTCAAGCAGGACGGCATGACAGCTACGCCGGATATTTCAGCATTCTGGAGCGAATGTATGGAAAATGGTACAACTCAGAAACTTGCAGAATATATTCCTGAAAATCCGAATCTTAAAGGTCTTCTTGGCATATGTTTTTCAGGAATTGTCGAGGAGAACGAATTTCCTTACGGAATAGGCTGTGAATACGACGGCAGACCAGTTAATGACAGTGATTTTGAAATCGTTGACATTCCTGCATCAACTTATGCGGTTTTTATTATCAAAGGAAATATGCCTGATGTATTCCCTGAAACTTACAAGAAAATTTTTACCGAATTTTTCCCACAGAGTGATAAATACGAATACGGCAGAGGTATTGAACTTGAAGTTTATCCGTCGGCAGATGTTGACAATCCGAATTATGTATGTGAAGTCTGGATTGCCGTCAATGAAGTTAAATAAGAAAAATCCCCGAATTTTCGGGGATTTGCTTATTCTATAACCATATAGTTATCGGCTGCGTTTTCTTTTGTTGCATATTCCGTGACATTGAGAACTTTCACTTTAAGCGGACGAGTTCCCATGTTTATTTCAATAATATCGCCGACTTTTACATCATACGATGCACGTGCAGTTTTGCCGTTTACGACGATTTTTTCTGCATCGCACGCATCATTTGCGACAGTACGGCGTTTGATTAATCTTGTTACTTTAAGATATTTGTCAAGTCTCATAAAAATCTCCTTTAAAAAATCGGAGCAGGATAACCTGCCCCGAAAAGATTACTTATTTACAGCGTCCTTAAGTGACTTGCCTGCTTTGAAAGCAGCAGCCTTGCTTGGTGGACAAACCATTTTTTCACCTGTTCTGGGATTTGTGCAGGTCTTTTCTTTTCTTTCACGGACTTCAAAAGTTCCGAATCCTGTGATTGAAACCTTTTCGCCGTTTACGAGTGCTTCCTCAATGGAAGTGATTACAGATTCCAAAATCGATGAAGCATCTTTCTTTGAGCAGTTAGCTTTATCTGCAATAGCATTGATAAGTTCTGATTTAGTCATTTTTATTTTCCTCCGTATTGATAATATTTTTAGCTTTTTCCCAGTAAACGTCAAGCTCTTCAATTGAAAGGCTTTTCATGTCAAGATTTTCAGCCTTTGTAAGTTTCTCAGTGAGTGCAAAACGCTTTATGAATTTTTCGGTTGAAGATTTAAGTGCCATTTCAGCATCAACGCCGAGATGACGTGCGGCATTTACGCAGGAGAAAAGCAAATCTCCGATTTCTTCTTCAATATTCTGCTTATCGCCGTTTGCAACAGCTTTATCAAGTTCTGCCTTTTCATTTGCGATACAGGCAATGGCATCATCGGCACACCTGAAGTCCATACCTGCACGCATAGCACGCTTGCCGACTTTCTGAGCCCTCATGAGTGCGGGAAGAGGCTTTGCAATACTTGTAAGCGTATCAGTATATGTTTCCTGTCCTTTTGTTTCCATTTTTATTGCGTCCCAGTTTTTAAGAACTTCATCTGCATCATCGGCTTTCACATCTCCGAAAACGTGCGGGTGACGGACAATAAGCTTTTTGCACACTTCATCGCACACATCGTCAAAATTGAATGCTGATTCTTCTTCCTCAATTCTTGTATGAAACACAACCTGTAAAAGTACGTCTCCGAGTTCTTCACGGAGCATGGCAGAGTCTTTGCAGTCAATAGCTTCAATGACCTCATATGTTTCTTCAAGGAAGTCATTTTTTATGGATTCATGAGTCTGCACCATATCCCATGGACAGCCGCCTTCGCCACGCAGCAATTTAACAATATCAAGCAAATCGCTGATAGAATATTTATTTTTCTGCTGATATTCAACCATAAGAAAAAAGCACTCCTTTTATGATACTCCAAATTCCGACAAAAAGCAAGATGTTTTTGAAAATTCGTGCTTTTTGCGGAATTAAGATAAAATTTGCTGTTATATTTGTGTATTTTTACGATTAACCTTTGTCAACAAAGCCGACTTTGCGGTAAACTTTGGACAATGTACGCTGTGAATAGCGGAGAGCCTTTTCAGCACCTGCTGTATAGCATTCTTTAAGATACGCCTTATCCTGACTTAATCTGGCAAATTCAGTGCGGACGGGTTCAAGGTGGTCTGCAACAGCCTCGCCTACAGCAAGTTTGAAGTCGCCATAGCCTTTACCTGCAAATTCCGATTCGATTTCGGAAAAGCTTTTTCCTGTAACTGTGGAATAGATAGTCATGAGATTATTTATTCCGTCCTTGCCTTCACGGTAAACTATTTCGGATTCGCTGTCAGTTACAGCACGTTTGAATTTTCGGATAATTGTATCCTTATCATCAAGAATCAGGATAACGGCATTCGGGTTGTCATCAGATTTTGACATTTTCTTTGTCGGTTCCTGCAATGACATAATCTTTGCACCGACTTCTGCGATATACGGTTCGGGAACTGTAAAGAAATCGCCGTAACGCTGATTGAATCGCTGAGCGATATTTCTTGCAAGTTCGAGATGCTGCTTTTGGTCAACGCCCACGGGGACTAAATCAGCATTATATGCAAGAATATCGGCAGCCATAAGAGACGGATATGTAAAGAGACCTGCATTTATATCGTCGGGGTGACGCTTGCTCTTGTCCTTGAACTGCGTCATACGTGAGAGTTCGCCGAACTGAGTATTACAGCAAAGAATCCAGTTAAGCTCAGCATGAGTCTTAACATGACTCTGAATGAACAGTATGGACTTCTCAACGTCAATACCACAAGCCATAAGAAGTGCATAGGAATTGAGTGTATTCTGTCTCAGTTTTGCAGGCTCCTGACGGACGGTGATAGCGTGCATATCAACCACACAGTATATGCAGTTATATTCGTCCTGAAGCGGTCCCCAGTTGCGTACAGCACCGAGATAGTTACCGAGAGTGAAAGTGCCTGTAGGCTGAATACCGCTGAAAATAAGTTTTTTATCTTCCATTTAGTATAATGCTCCTTGTAAAATTATCTGTTTTTACGTGCAGCGGCAGCATCTTTAAGCTGGCAGTTTCTGAGTTCATTGAGAACACGCTGATAGAGTACATAAACGGTACGCTTTTCGGGTTCTGTATCAGGAATAACGCCGGGACGGAACTCTGTCTTGTATATTCCGCCTTTTGTGAGCAGGAATACATTATGCACCTTTCCCCTCGGAAGGTCAAACTGTGTTGTTTTTTCACTCTTTTTAAGGAGTATTCCTGTATTTGCAACAAGATTGTGTGCAGCCTGAACAAGATTTCTGTATTTCTGTGAAGCTCCTGTATATTCACCACCATTGTTGAAATAGAGGTTAGCTGCACCGTTGATGAAGCATACCATTGTTGTAAGTACGTTGTTGGGCATAGGAATATCAATTACAATGCCATAAACATCATTTTTCTTGAAATCTCCCTGAAAGAATGAAATAGGGAAGTTAAGTGCCTGACTTCTTGTCATCAGGTATTTCTGTGTAACGGGGTATCTGTCTGTAGTAGCCATAGTTAAAAGTTCCTTTCAAAATAAGATTATAAATATATCAGTCAAGAATTTCTCTTGTCATGTGTGAGAGAATTTCCATTCCCTTTTTAATCTGTTCATCTGTGGGAGTGGAATAATTGAGACGGAAAGAGTGACTTGTTTCGTTTGCGTCGATGCTGAATGAATCGCCCGGAACGATAGCAATCTTGTATTCTTGAACAGCCTTTTTGCAGAAAGCATTCATGTCGCAGTCGTCGGGAAGCGTACACCATACGAATAATCCGCCCTCAGGTTTGATATAGCTGATTTTTTTGGAAAATTCACTGTCAATGTAACTGCACATCAAATCGCTTTTCTTTTTGTAGATAGCACGGAGCTTATTGAAATGAGCCTCACGGTCAACTGTAGTCATAAAGCGGTGAGAAACGACCTGAGCCCATATATTTGAATGAACGTCCGAAACCTGCTTGCATACCACTATTTTCTGGATAATCGGAGCAGGAGCGGAAACAAAGCCTGTTCTGAAGCCTGAAGAAATGAGTTTTGAGAAGGTGCTTGAATAGATAACTCGTCCCTCTGTATCAAAGCTCTTGATTGACGGAATATTTTCGCCTGTAAATCTCAGTTCGCCGTATGGGTCGTCCTCAAGGATAATGAAGTCATAACGGCAGGCGAGTTCATATACAGCTTTACGTTTTTCAAGCGACATTGTACGTCCTGTAGGGTTCTGGAAGTTAGGTATAAGATACAGGATTTTTACATTGGGTTGAGTTTTTAGTTCATTTTCAAGTTTTTCAATGTTGATTCCGTCGTCGTCCATCTCAACACCCACAAGATTTACATTATATGAACGGAATGCGTTGAGTGAGCCTATAAAGCAGGGAGATTCACAAAGGAGCGTATCGCCCTCATTAAGCAGGACTTTGCATGAGAGTTCATTTGCCTGCTGTCCTCCTGATGTGATAATCAGGTCATCAAATTCAGGGTGAAAGCAGTTTTTGCTTTTCAGCCAGTCTTTAAGAAAATCACGGAGCGGAGTATATCCTTCGGTGATGCTGTACTGTAGTGCAAGAATAGGGTCATTTTTTAGCAGGTCTGCGGAAATTTCAGCAATACGTTCTTTTGGGAATGCCTCAGGAGCAGGATTTCCGGCAGCAAAAGAAATAACTTCCGGGTCTGAGGTGAATTTCAGAATTTCTCTTATAGAAGATGCACTCAGACCGCTGACCTTATTGGAAAATTTATATTCCATTTAATACCAGCCTTTCTGTTATATTATTAAACCAATTTAAGCATTGTATGCTATCTTATATTATAACACATATTTTTCAATTCTGCAACATATTTATTAAAAAAAATGAAAAGTAAAGCGGTGATTTATTGAAAAAGCAAAATTTTATAAAAGGCTCAGTTATTTTAATGGTCTCGGCTGTCGTTGCCAAAGCACTGGGAGCATTATTTAAAATTCCTTTGACGAATATTCTCGGCGGTGTGGGAATGAGCTATTTCAGTTGTGCATACAGTCTGTTTATGCCTGTATATGCCCTGACTGTTACGGGCTTATCATCCGCTGTTGCAAGAATGACAGCTAAGAGCATGGCTCTAGGAATGTATGACAATATCAGGAGAATCCGTCGTACTGCTATGCTTATTTTTTCGGTATTGGGACTTATAGGAAGTGCAGCAGTTTTTCTGCTTGCAAAGCCGTTCAGTATTTTTTCGTCGGGCGGTACGGAATCCGCACTTGCTGTTGCCATGATAGCTCCGTCTGTACTTTTCGGGTGTATTACGGCGGTTGAGCGTGGATATTATGAGGGCATGAGCAATATGTATCCCACGGCAGTTTCTCAGGCTGTTGAGGGTATAGTAAAAGTTGGGGCAGGATTATGGCTGTGCGGATATGTGAATGCTCACGGTCAGGAAATTATGGCATATTTTCCTGAAATTACGGATATAAGGGCATTATCAGCCGCAGCAGGTATACTGGGTGTAACTCTTTCGTCCATCGGAGCAATGCTGTTTTTTGCAGTTATAAGTATATTTCGAAAAAGATATACAGGTGAAGAAAGTGCAGTTATGAGCCGCCGTGATATTTCCCGTGAACTTATTTCAACTGCACTGCCTACAGGAATAAGTGCAGTTGTTACAAATCTCACGGCTATTATTGATATGTGGACAATTATCGGCTGTATTTCTTACTTTGGGTGCGAACAGAAAATGCCGTCGGGAATTGCGGAAGAAGATATTCCCAATTTTATTTACGGTTCATTTGCGGGAATTGCTTTAACTGTATTCAATCTTGTGCCGTCCGTTACAAATATGCTTGGCAAGGGTATATTGCCATGCATAACAGAAGCGTGGGCGGAGAATGATAAATCGACTTTAAAACATCATACGTTACAGGCACTCCTGACTGCAGTAATAATTGCTGTACCATGTGCATTTGGTCTGGGAGTTCTTTCTCCTGAAATACTGCTGTTTCTTTTCGCAAGACAGAGTGATGAAGCTGAGATATGTATAAATTCTCTCAGACTTCTTATGCCGGGTATGGTATGCCTTTGCGTATCGTTTCCGCTGTTCAGTATGCTTCAGGCTATCGGGAAAGCATCTGCACCACTTAAAATAATGCTTCTTGGAACTGTAATAAAACTTATCGGAAATCTTGTTCTTATACCGTTTATAGGGGCGGATGGTGCGGCAGTTTCTACTTCCGTCTGTTATGTTGTGATACTTGCCGTATCGCTTGCCATATACATAAAATCAACGGGAATTTCAATCAGTATAGCTCCATTTATATCGGTTGTATATGCAGGACTTCTCTGTGGTGCGTCGGCTTACCTTGCATCTGATTTGTGCGGAAGATACGGCATGAGTGATTTTTCGGCTATATTATTTGCTGTGTTTTCAGGCGGATTTATATACATATTCTCATTATGGCTGTTATCTGTAAAGAAATACAGGAAATCCATGCAAAGGCAGACCGCATAATAAAAAGCCGTATACAGCTTAATGCTGTGTACGGCTTATTTTCATTACATAATATCACCTGGTATAAGATTTTCAGTTGAGTTTGTCCATGTTCTGTGCGGATACGCTTACTTTGATAACATTAGACTTATTGCTCTTATCGTCCTGAGTAGGGAAGAAGCATACAGTGAGGTTCTGAGTATCTTTAGGAAGTATGAATCCGCCGACAATTCCAGAAAATTCACCGTTTGCGGGAATGGTGAAAGGACTTGCGGAATAGTTCTCGATATTCTTTGTAGCATGAAGCTGAGTTTTTATATCAAAGTGGATTTCACTGTCATCTGCAAGAATGTAGAAGTTATTCAGAACACTGAGGTCATAGGAATTATCTGTTGAGTTGGCGATAGTTACATCAAGATAGATATAAGGATTGCCGTCGTCGCTTGTTGCACCCGAATCGATAACTCTGTTGAGCCTGAACGTGGTATCGTTTGCATTTGCATTTTCGGCGAGATTTACAGATATTTCATTCTGTGCAATGCCGTTAAGAGAGAGCATACTTTCCGAACCTGCTGAGCTTTGTGAGCTTGTTGAATTATTGCTTACATTTGTATCGTCTGAACAGCTAGCAGTGACAGAAAGAGCCATGACAGCTAAAAGGGCGAGTGATATGATTTTATTTTTCTTCATTTTAATAGCCTCCGAATTAAGATATATACAGTATATCACATAATGTATGTTCTTGTCAAGAATTTCTGTAACAAAAAACGACTGCCGTCACAGACAGCAGCCGTAAGCTTTCAGTGTATTGATTATTCAGCAGCAGGTGCACCGACAGGACATACACCGGCACAAGCACCGCACTCAACGCAAGCATCAGCGTCAATTACATACTTTCCGTCGCCCTCTGAAATTGCACTTACGGGACACTCAGCTTCGCAAGCACCGCAGCTAACACACTCGTCAGAAATAATATAAGCCATAATTATGTACCTCCATAGAGAAATTTTGTAGGATTCATTCCTGTTGATGTTATT
>JAIDNR010000217.1 GCA_029063695.1 Ruminococcus sp. | reverse complement strand
ATATATAATAAGCACGATGTTTTTAAAAAATTTTTTCAAATTATGAATAAAATCAATTATATTAACTTAATCCGACGTATTTTTACAGCGTACACGAAAAAAATTTCAGGTACGCTTTATTATATATTATAATTAGGTAGAAATTTATCACACAAGACGGATTTTATAATGATTCAGCCAGCAGTCAAGCTGAATGAAGAAAGCTATCGTCTGAGGAAGATTCATAAGCTGACCGTACCATTGTACATGGTCTTTGTGAAGGAGCAGTTTTTCGAGTTCTTTTTTATTCACCAGTTCAGTCAATGGTGTCGGCTTTGATATTATTTCTCTCAGTCTCTCGGAGACTGCATCAAGAAAAGCGGGATTGTGGGTTTTCGGATAGGGACTTTTCTTTCTTGTAAGAACTTTTTCGGGAAGCCAGTCTTTCATAGCCTCACGGAGCAGACCTTTTTCACGTCCCATATAGTCCTTGTATTCCCATTTCACGTTGTACATATATTCTGCTATTCTGTAATCGCAGAACGGCACACGGACTTCCAGACCGCTGTACATTGACATTCTGTCTTTTCTGTCAAGAAGATTCTGCATGAACCAGTCAAAATTCAACTGCGTCATTTCACGCATTCTGTATTCCGTTTCATTGTCTGTGGGAAGTTTCTCCGCATAATCAGCCGTTTTTCTGTAAGCACTGTATACGAAATCTTCTGCATCAATTTTATCTGCATATTCATCACAGATAAAACGCTTTCGGTAAGATGTACTCTGTGCCCACGGAAAGCCGTCGGTCATTCTTATATCCTTATCTCTGTACCAAGGGTAACCGCCGAAAAGTTCATCTGCACATTCGCCCGACAGTGCAACAGTACCGTATTTTTTTATTTCACGGCAGAAAATGAGCATAGAAGCATCAACATCAGCCATTCCCGGAAGTCCCCTTGCATATACTGCATCATCAAGAGCGTTGACAAGTTCAGGAGTATCAATGACAGTCCAGTGATGGTTGCTTTCAAGATACTCAGTCATGCAGTTGATATATTCAGGGTCACTGTTCGGCTGGAAGTGACTTTTTGTAAAATATTTTTCATTATCCTGATAATCAACTGAAAAAGTATGCAGAATCTTTCCACGCTTTTTCAGTTCCGATGATGCAACAGACGATATAAGACTTGAATCAAGTCCGCCAGAAAGAAAAGTACACACGGGAACATCTGAAACAAGCTGACGTCGGATTGAATCAAATACAAGTTCACGGGTATGCTCAACAGTCTGTTCAAAAGTTTCATTGAGTTCATAGGCATGAAGTCTCCAGTACTGCCATAAATTCAAGCCGTCGGCATTGAAGAATCCACAGTATCCGGACTTTATTTCCTCAATTCCCCTGATAACTCCGCAGCCTGCCGTCCTGCCCGGAGCTAACAGAAGAAGTTCCGCAGCTCCTTTTTCATCTATTTCATGTGGAATATCGGGATATTCAAGAATCGCATTCAGTTCCGACGAAAAAACAAGCTTATCTTTTAATTTACAGTAAAACAACGGCTTGACTCCGATTCTGTCACGAGCAAGAAATACCTTGTGTTGTGATTCATCATAAACGGCAAATGCAAATATTCCGTTAAAATGATTAACGCAGTCTGCACCCCATTTTATATAACTGAAAAGTACAACTTCTGTATCCGATTTTGTTTCAAGATTAAACTCAGCCGAAAGAATATCCCTGATTTCCTGAGTATTATACAGCTCGCCGTTGTATATGATAGTATAATTTGAGCCGCCGACATTTGCTGTCATCGGCTGGCGACCGCCTGATATGTCAATAACAGCGAGTCGGGTATGGACAAATGCGGTTTCTTTTGAAAGAAAGATTCCACGCTGGTCAGGTCCACGACGTAAAAGGGCCTTCTGCATAAGCTCGCATGATTTAAGCTCTCCACGCATATCATCTTTAAAACTGATAATTCCTGCAATTCCGCACATAGAAAAAACCTCCGTTTTTAGTTTGTCAGTTATATTAATATGCAGAAATTAAAAGAATTGTTCATTTCCGACAAGATTTTTTATTTTATTCTTGACAAAAAGCTGATTAAATGATATAATAAATATCATTCAGAAAGTCAGGTATATTAATCATGAAAAATTTGCTTTTTATCGGAGATGTTGTCGGAAAATCGGGTTGTGACTTCTTTTCCTCGAAAATCAGGGAAATAAAAAGACAATACAATATTGACATAACTGTCGTAAATGCCGAAAATTCGGCTCAGGGAAACGGAATTACACCTGTTTCCGCAAATGTACTCTTAAATTCGGGAGCAGATGTGTTAACCACAGGAAACCATGCATTCAGAAGAAAAGAAGCATATAATATGTTTGATTCAAAATCAAACTGCATTATACGTCCTGCAAACTATCCCGACGGAATTGCACCGGGCAAAGGCGTATGCACTCTTGATATGGGAACTTATTCGGTTGCCTTCATAAATCTCATGGGTACAACATTCATGGACGCTCTTGACAATCCTTTTACAAAAGCAGACGAAATTCTTGAAAATATTGATACCCCCAATATATTTCTTGACTTTCATGCAGAGGCAACTTCCGAAAAAAAAGCTATGGGTCACTATCTTACGGGAAAAGTTACAGGAGTTTTCGGCACTCATACGCACGTACAGACAGCAGATGAAGCTGTTTTGGGAAATCATACTGCATATATCACAGATGCAGGAATGACAGGACCTGAAATCTCATGTCTCGGAATTGAAATTCAACCCGTTCTTAATAAATTTCGTTTCCACACACCTGTTCGCTTTACAGAATCAACAGGAAATTGTTTCCTTTGCGGTATATATGTCGAATTTAATGAAAAAACCGGCAAATCGCACAAAATCGAACGTGTAATTATAAGATAATGCACAAAGTTTATGCTGAACACTTGCATTTTTCTAACGTATAATGTATAATGTAATTATAAATACAAGTCGGAAAAATCAGTATTGTCTATTTTTACGACTTGGTAAATCAATCCATTAACAGGAGGGTCACACCATGGAAATTTTAAAAGTGTCATCAAATTCAAAACCTAATTCCGTTGCAGGTGCAATCGCAGGAGTTATCAGAGAGCAGAAAGCTGTCGAGGTTCAGGCTGTGGGTGCAGGTGCTGCGAATCAGGCTATCAAGGCAATAGCAATTGCAAGAGGCTATCTCGCTCCAATTGGTATCGACCTTATCTGCATACCTGCTTTCGCAAACATTGAAATTGATGGCGAGGAAAGAACCGCTATGAAGCTTATCTGCGAACAGAGATAATTCATGAGTTCTAAAAGCGGACACTTATCTGTCCGCTTTTTCTTTTATTATAAGGAGTCACGATTTATGAACATTGAAATTAACAGAATCAATTCAGGAATTGAACAGAATCCGCAAGAATATATTAAATCAGCAAACGAAATATATCTGTGGCATATAAGGGAAATCGCTGAAAATATTGCAGAAAATAAGGAACAAAAGCCCGTTATCCTGCTTTCAGGACCGTCAGGCTCGGGAAAAACAACTACTGCTTTAATCATTGCAAAAATACTCAGTAAATTGGGCTGTCCTACTCATACGCTTTCTATGGACAATTATTTCAAATCTCTTACAGATGAAGAACGTGAATTATCTTTATCGGGAAAATTAGACCTTGAATCTCCTGACAGAGTTGACAAGGATTTACTCAACACTCAGATTGAGGCTATAGAAAAATGTCAGGCAGTTGATATTCCCAAATACAACTTTGCCGAATCCAGAAGAGACGGAATTAAAATGAACTTTCAGCGGAATGACGGCGAACTTGTAATATTTGAGGGAATACACGCACTTAATCCCGATGTTATTACAGTCCCTGACAGCAGTATCTGTAAACTGTATGTCAGCGTCAGAACACGTATGGTCTGCAATGATATTATCCTGCACCCGTCAAAAGTCCGTCTTATGCGTCGTATGATAAGGGACAGGAATTTCCGCAGACGTTCTCTGCGTGAGACAATGAATATGTTCCACAGTGTTGAAGCAGGTGAAAACAAGTATATCATGCCTTACAAGCACCGTTCCAACTATGATATTGATACTTTCATATCTTATGAAATGAATGTGTACAAAGACAGTCTGCTTGACGAACTCAGAACCATGAACGACGTTCCCGAACTTGCAGATGTTACGGAAGTACTTGAAAATCTTAATTCACTTGACAAAAAGTATGTTACTCCCGATTCACTTATATGTGAGTTTATCGGCGGAGGAATGTTCAAATATTAAACTTATGATATACGGGGATTTATTAAATGGGAGATATTGAATACATTCAGCCGAATCAGATTGGTTACACAGAAATTACCAAAGAAGAACGGAAAATTATTCTTAAAGCCGAAAGAGATAATATAAGTAATCTTTTTGCTATCCTCATTGCTCTTGCTGTCCTTGCCATTGGTATAATCATGATAAAAATGGAAATGGAAACAGTCGGAGAAGTCGGCGAAACAGCACTGACATTCACAGCAACGGGAGTATCATGGCTTATAATCATGCTGTTTACAAAAACGAAAATCAAGTTTACCGCTTCTGCTCATGGTATAGTAGTACAGAAAGATATTATAAAACAAAGAGTTATTGTGGGAAAAAAGTACAGATACAGAAGATATTTTCCCGAAGCTCCACTCACTGACAGACCTACCGTCAAACAGGAGTTCTATTATCTCACTCTACAGCTTGCGGACGGCAGATATGTGCGTTACGTAAACTGTCTGCGTGAGGATTTTATTTCCGTTTCAAAGGGCGATACAGTTCTTGCCGTATGCTATGGATTCAACGAGATAAAGGGGTATGTGATATAATGGGCGGTATTGAATACATTCAGCCGAATCAGATTGGCTACATGGAAATTTCCAAGGAAGAACGGAAAATTATTGTAAAAGCTGAAAAAAAGTATGTAAAAACACTTATTTTCATTGGCATTGTATCAGTCGCCCTTATAGTTTGTATATGCCTGATAATTAATTCCATATTTTTTCTTCACTGCTTTAATATGGAATATGTAAAGCCTGTAATACTGCTGTCTTTTATAATATGGGTAAATGTGTGTACTATTTATAATGTAAAATATACAGCTTCTGCATACGGCACTGTTGTTAAAAAAGATATTATAAAACAAAGAGTTATTGCAGGGAAAAAGTACAAATACAGAAGATATTTTCCCGAAACTCCGCAGACTGACAAGCCGACCGCCGAACAGGAGTTCTATTATCTTACTATACAGCTTGCGGACGGCAGATATGTCCGTTATGTAAATTGTCTGCGTGAGGATTTTATTTCTGTTTCAGAGGGCAATACAGTTCTTGCCGTATGCTATGGATTCAACGAGATAAAGGGATATTTGATATAATTAACAATCATCAGGGAGATTTTTTAAAATTTCCCTGATTTTTTTGTAACGAAACTGATTTTAAATTGACTAACTTAAAGAAAGGCGGTGAGAGAATGGCAGATGATATAAAATCCTACTATGAAGAATATGGCAGAAAAGTATATCTTTACCTGATGAGTTTATGCAGTGACACTGATACTGCTGAAGAACTTACTCAAGACACTTTCTATCAGGCTATCCACTCACTGTCAAAATACCGTGGTGAATGCTCGGTTTATACATGGCTGTGCGGTATTGCAAAAAATCTGTGGTACAGGGAATTAAGACGACAGAAAAGAACGCCTATTGCCGAACCTGATTACACAGAAGCCGATTTATCGCCGCCGCCCGATGAAATCGCTGAACTGAGAAACAGTAAAATGAATTTACTTAAACAGATTCACGAACTTCCCGAAACTGAAAAGGAAATAGTCCTGCTCCGTGCAACAGGTGAGCTTTCATTCAGAGAAATCGGTGAAATATTCAGCAAGTCGGAAAACTGGGCAAGAGTTACTTTTTACCGTGCCAAACAGAAACTTAAAAAGGAGTGATTATAATGAAGTGCAGTATTATCCGTGATTTGCTTCCGCTTTACTGTGATAATCTCACATCTGCGGACAGCAATGAGGAAATCGAAAATCATCTGCGGAATTGTACTGAATGTACTGAAATTTACGAAAATATGTCAAGGGAGGAAATTAATATGACTGAACAGGATAAAAATATCAAGCCATTGAAAAAAGTGAAAAAACACTTTTTAATCAGACTTATATGCGGTATTCTCGGAACTGCCGTTATACTTTTCGGAATATTCATGTTCGTTTTCTGGGGAGTTATTCCAATAAGTTCCGATAAGCTCTCATGGCAGTTTGACGAAAGCTATATGGAAGGCTTTCGCGGCGAAATGGATGATAACGGAAACTTTATTGAAAAGGAAAGATATACTACAAAATTCATTAACATAGTATTTACAGGCAACTGCTCATGTATAAGAAAGAAAGGTGATTCTGAATATATTTATAACGATGACGGAACTATTACTGCAAATCATCATATAACCATATATCCCGTTATAAAAATTCCGTTCGACGACAGAGGTGAAAATCCAAATCAGTTCAGCTGGGGAATTAGCGGACATAATGATAATGATACACTCACAATCCACTGCCGTGACAAAGATATGACATTCTATATCAAAGACCTTGTTGAAGAAAGCGGTCTGACTCTTGAATAACAAAAAGTCCCACGAATCTGTGGGACTTCTTTATTATGAAAGTTCAAACATACCTGTATAAAGCTGATAGTATTTGCCTTTCTGTTCAATAAGTGCATCATGATTTCCACGCTCAATAATTTTACCGTATTCAAGTACCATAATAGCGTGAGAATTGCGGACAGTTGAAAGTCTGTGAGCGATAACAAATACTGTTCTGCCCTCCATAAGTGAATCCATACCCTTTTCAATGAGTGCCTCAGTACGTGTATCGATTGAACTGGTTGCCTCATCAAGAATGAGTACAGGTGGGTCGGCAACTGCCGCACGTGCTATAGCAAGGAGCTGACGCTGTCCCTGAGAAAGATTTGCACCGTCGGAAGTAAGCATGGTATCATAGCCATTTTCAAGATGAGTAATAAAGCTGTCGGCATTTGCAAGCTTAGCTGCCGCATAAACTTCCTCGTCCGTCGCATTGAGTTTTCCGTATCTGATATTATCCATGACTGTGCCTGTAAATAAATGTGTATCCTGCAAAACAACCGACTGTGAACGTCTTAAGTCACTTTTCCTGATTTTATTGATATTTATACCGTCATATCTAATTTTGCCGTCGGGAACATCATAGAATCTGTTAATCAGGTTTGTGATAGTTGTCTTGCCTGCTCCCGTTGAGCCGACGAATGCAATCTTCTGTCCTGCATCTGCATACAGGCTTATGCCGTTGAGTACGGTTTTTTCTGGTTCATAGCCAAAATAAACATCATCAAATTCAACATGACCACGGACTTCCGTATAAGTCACAGTGCCGTCTGCTTTATGAGGGTGTTTCCATACCCATATATTACCGTTTTCGGATTCAACAAGTTTTCCGTCCTTATTTACAGCCTTTACAAGAGTAACATAACCGTCATCTGCTTCGGGTTCTTCGTCAATCACCTTGAATATACGTTCCGCACCTGCCAGAGCTGTGAGGACTGAGTTAAGCTGCTGAGATACCTGAGTAATGGGTTGAGAGAACTGTCTTGTAAACTGAAGATAAGAAACAAGCTTTCCTATATTCATACCGCCGAATCCCTTCACTGCCATAATACCGCCGACAATTGCAGTTACGGCATAGTGTAGATAAGACAAGTTATTCATAATCGGCATAAGAATATTTGCAAAAGTATTGGCACGTGTAGCGGCTTCACAAAGTTCCTCATTAAGCTTATTGAACTCCTCATTCGCCTTATCTTCATGACAGAATACTTTCACAACTTTCTGTCCGTCAATCATTTCTTCAATATAGCCGTTGGCTTTGCCCAACGCTTTCTGCTGTGCAATAAATCCTTTACTGCTTCTTTTGCCTATGAATCCTATTACGTTTACAATAATAACAAGCATTACAACAACAATTATAGTAAGAATCCAGCTGTAAATAAGCATAAATGTAAAAACTCCGATAATTACTATTGCAGAACTGATAAACTGTGCTATACTGTTGCTGAGCATCTCACGAAGCGTATCGGTATCATTGGTATAAAGAGACATGAGTTCGCCATGTGTATGCTTGTCAAAATATTTAATCGGCAGGGACTCCATTTTATTGAAAAGGTCATTCCTGATACGCATAAGCGTTGTGGTTGATATTTTCATCATCATACGCTGAAAAAGAAGTGTTGATAATGCACCGACGGCATAAATAACAGCCATTCCGATAAGAATTGTAATAAATCTTGATTTATCCCAGTCTCCCTGCAAACCGTCAGCAATATTGTTGATGAGAGGAGTAAGCAGTGCATTTCCTGCAACACTTGCAGCGGAACTTAAAATTATTCCGATTATAACAAGTGCAAAATTAGCTTTGAATCCGTACATATAGCTGAAAATACGCTTGATTATACCCTTTACGTCGGACGGTTTTTCCATTGGCATATTCTTCTTAGGCGGCATTATTCATCACTTCCTTTCTGCTGTGAATCGTATACTTCACGGTAAATTGCACTTGACTTGAGAAGTTCTTCATGTGTGCCTATATCAGTGATTTTTCCGTTGTCCATTACAATGATTCTGTCAGCGTCCTGAACAGAGGAAATTCGCTGTGCAATTATGAAAACAGTCGTTTCAGACAAATTTTCACGGAAAGCTTTTCTGATACTTGCATCTGTAGCCGTATCAACAGCACTTGTCGAGTCATCAAGAATAAGTATCTTCGGCTTTTTCAGCAATGCTCTTGCAATGCAGAGACGCTGTTTCTGTCCACCCGATACGTTTACACCGCCTTGTCCTAAATCCTGTTCATAGCCATTCGGGAAGCCCATAACAAAATCATGTGCCGATGCCTGTTTGCAGGCTTCAATAATTTCATCATCTGTAGCGTTTTCATTTCCCCATTTGAGATTTTCTTTGATAGTACCTGAGAAAAGCACATTTTTCTGCAATACCATAGCAACCTGATTCCGGAGAGAATCAAGG
The DNA here is from genome assembly GCA_029063695.1 of Ruminococcus sp. Lineage (GTDB taxonomy): Bacteria > Bacillota > Clostridia > Oscillospirales > Ruminococcaceae > Ruminococcus. The sequence goes on along the minus strand of JAIDNR010000217.1, from coordinate 14,684 downwards.
TCATATTTCTTTACGTCAATTCCGCCGACTGAAACTGTACCATCTGTTGCATCATAGAGACGTGGAATAAGCTGTACAAGTGATGTTTTGGACGAACCCGTACCACCGATAATACCTATAGTTTCGCCTGATTTTATATCAAGATTTATCTTTTCAAGTGAAAGATTATTCATATCCTTGAAATAACTGAAACTAACATTCTTAAAGCTGACAGAACCGTCGGGAACTTCTTTTACAGAAGTTTCGGGAGAAACAATATCGGGTTCTTCTGTAAGAACTTCATATACACGCTGAATAGATGCCCTTGAAATAACAAACATCATGAACATAAATGAAAGCATCATAAGTGACATAAGAATCTGTCCTGTATATGTTACAAAAGTAGTAAGGTCTCCGAGTTCCATAGTTCCACCTGTAATCATGTGACCGCCGAACCAGAGAATAGCTATGATACTTGTATACATACAGAACTGCATGAACGGCATTGTCAAAATAACAAGCTTTTCAGCATTGAACTGTGCCTTACGGACTTCCTCTGTATTATTTGTAAACTTTTTCTTTTCGTAATCCTCACGAACAAAAGCCTTGACAGTTCTTATGCCAATAAGATTTTCCTGTACGCTTGCATTCATGTTATCATATTTAGTAAGCATAGCCTTGAAACGAGGGTGTGCCTTTGTCATAATAAAAGCGACGGCAATTCCAAGTATAGGTATAGCACAAAGGAATACAAGAGATAATTTTGAATTAAGTTTAACAGACATTGCAAATGCCCATATAAGCATCATAGGTGCACGTATAGCCATTCTTATGAACATCATGAAAGCCATTTGTATATTTGTTACATCTGTTGTAAGACGTGTGGTAAGCGATGCGGTTGAGAACTTATCAACGTTCGCAAAAGAAAATCCCTGAACTTTTTTAAATAATGCACCTCTCAGGTTCTTTGCAAATCCAACAGAGGCAACAGCACTGAATCTTCCTGCAACCGCACCGAAAATCAGTGAAACAACAGCCATTCCAACCATAAGAAGTCCCATTAAAGCAACGTGGCTTATATTTCCTTTCTGAATGCCGTCATTGATAATGGAAGCCATAACATATGGAATAAGTACTTCCATAGCAACTTCGCCTATAATAGTGACAGGTGAAAGAATGGCTTCTTTTTTGTATTTGCCCACATAGGACAGAATTTTTCTGAACATATCAAATCTCCTTTCTCATATCAATATTTTCCATTTTTTTTATAAAGCAGACAGCAAAGTTCCATAGGGTCTGAGAAATCGCCATCAATGCCCTCTATTTTTCGCATTTCGCCGACAAGTCTTTCAAGGAAACTCATAAACATGATTTTTTCTTTCTTGGAAAAGTTCTTGAAAATCAGTTCATCATATTCTTTGAAAATATTGTTGACATTTTCAATTGCCGAACGCCCTTCATCAGTAAGTGCAAGCCTCTTACAACGGAGATTATCTTCATCTACTGTTTTTGTAACAAGACCCGCTTTTTGCAGACGTTTTGTTGATGTGGCAACAGAAGCAGGGGAAACGCCGAGACATTCAGCAATAGTTGCCTGTGTGCAGTTCTCATTCTGTTCAATTGTTTTCATAATGGCAACCTGACCGAAATGAATCGGAGATTTTTCACTTATTCTGCGGATAAAAAGATGCCTTAGCAGGTGGATATTTTCCAGCATATCCACAAGCTGCTTATTTTCAATCATCTTTGAAAATTCACCTCCTGAAAAACAATTAGTCATATAATAATTAAACGTTTAATTATTGTGTGCAATGTTAATTATAACATTATATTCATGATTTGTCAAGTACAAAATATACAGTATAGTATTACAATATCTGTGCAGTATGTATAGTCATAACAGACAAATTACACAGAGTGTTTAACTGCACTTGACAGTTTTAGTGAAATATGTTATAATAATATTATTGCTATATGTTTAATAAAATTCACAGAAAATGAAAGGACGGCGATAATCATGGATTACAGATTTACCGAAATTACTCCGCAGATTTCAAAGCTTGCGGAAAAATCACTGGAGGGCTACAGAATTGACCCTGAACTTTATACTCAGTACGATGTAAAAAGAGGTCTCAGAGACATTAACGGAAATGGTGTTGTTGCAGGTCTTACCAATATAAGCACTATAAAAGTTCTTGAAGGTGAGGACGGCGGTTCAAATCATGGAGACGGCAAGCTCTTTTACAGAGGAATTGACGTTGAAGATATTGTCGCCGGCTTTATCAAGGAAAAACGTTATGGCTTTGAGGAAACCATTTACCTTCTTCTTAATGGTAATATGCCGTCCGAACACGAACTTGCCGATTTCAAGAATCTTCTGGCTGATTTCCGCTGTCTGCCGCCGACTTTTACAAGAGATGTAATCATGAAAGCTCCCAGCGACAACATGATGAATACTCTTGCAAAAAGTGTTCTTGCACTCTATTCATATGACGACAAGGCAAATGATATATCTATTCCGAATGTTCTCAGACAGTGCATTGAACTTATTACTCTTTTCCCTGTTCTGGCTGTATACGGCTACAGTGCATACAAATATTCAAGAGAGGGCGGAAGTTTCTTTATTCACGACCCTGACCCGAATCTTTCGATTGCTGAAAATCTGCTGTATATGCTCCGTGATGATAAGAAATTCACTGAACTGGAAGCACGTATACTTGATTTGGCTCTTGTTCTTCACGCTGAACACGGCGGCGGAAACAATTCCACTTTCACGGTTCATGTTGTATCATCGTCGGGAACTGATACCTATTCGGCAATTGCAGCGGCACTGGGTTCACTCAAAGGACCAAAGCACGGAGGTGCTAATATAAAAGTCGCAATGATGTTTGATGATATGAAACGTAATGTAAGTAACTGGACTGATGAGGACGAAGTAAGAAACTACCTGCAAAAGCTACTTAAAAAAGAGGCTTTCGACCATGCAGGTCTTATCTATGGTATGGGACACGCTGTTTACTCTCATTCCGACCCTCGTGCAAAGGTATTCAAGGGATTTGTTGAGAAACTCAGTGCCGAGAAGAACAGACATGATGAATTTATGCTCTATTCACTCGTTGAAAAACTTGCTCCCGAAGTAATTGCAGAAGAACGCAGAATTTACAAGGGAGTCTGTGCAAACGTTGACTTCTACAGCGGTTTTGTTTACCGTATGCTTGGCATTCCGGACGAGCTTTTTACTCCTCTCTTTGCTGTATCACGTATTGCAGGCTGGTCAGCTCACAGAATTGAGGAATTAATTAATTCCAATAAGATTATCCGTCCCGCTTATAAGGCTATCTCTCCAATGCGTGAATATACCGATATGGAAAACCGTATGGATTAAAAGAGGTACAGTTAATTGGAACTGATTTTTGAAATAATCATTGAACTATTTTTTGAGGGTACTTTAGCTTTTGCCAAGGGTAAATATCCGCTATGGTTAAAGATTCCCGCCATTGTGATTGTATCTGTAGTATATATATCAATAATTGTTCTTATCGGTTTTGTGGGAATAAGCAGTATCTCAGAAGGAAATTTTATCGGCGGAACAGTTATTCTTATTATAGACATACTTATAACTGTTTTTGTTTTAAAAAAATTATTCAAAAGCAAAAAATAATTATGGTTAATTAAATGAAAGGATTTGATTGAAATGAAAAACACAACACAAATCATGAACTGGAACGGTACAACCTGTGTCAAGATGAATGCAGGCGGTTACGAAGCACTTGTTGCCTATGAAATCGGCTCAAACGTTATCCGCTTGAGAAACAATGACAAGGGTATGGAATTTTTCCGTTGGAATCCTGACAATACAGCCGACGATATAAGAAAGTCAGCAGAAGTATGGGGACTTCCTACACTCTATCTCCCGAACAGATTCGCAGACGGCAAACTTAAAACAAGTGACGCTCTCTATCAGCTTCCTGTTAACGAAAAAGCACCTTACAACAATCATATTCACGGATTCCTGCATAAGAGAGTATTTGAACTTGTGGAACATAATGCAGATGATAACTGTGCATGGGTGAAAGTACGATATAAATATGACGAAAAAGATGAATTTTTCGAGTATCTTCCTGTAAAGTTCATTGCAGAATACACATTCACACTTTCCGAAAACGGTCTGGAGCAGGACATAAAATTCACAAATATTTCCGATAAGGTTCTGCCTATGTCTCTTGCATCTCATACAACTATCAATGCTCCTTTTGTTGATGGTGCAAAAGAAAAGGATATAAGACTTACCGTTCCGATTGGCAAAAAGTGCGAACTCAATGACCGCTGTCTGCCTACCGAAAATCTGAAAGCACTTACTATGTGGGATTTGGAATACAAGAACGGTACAAAATGCCCTGTTCTTCAGGTAGTTGACAATGATATGTATTTCGGCGAGGAAACTGAACTCGACGGCGAAAAATTCCACGGCGTTATTGCCGAAGATACTGCAAGCGGAAAAAAACTCTGCTATGAAGTTTCAGACGAGTACAAGTTCTGGATTATATGGAATGACAGAGGATTCAATCATTATTTCTGTCCCGAACCCATGACCGCAATGATTGACGCTCCTAATCTCTCACTCACTCCCGATGTTTCAGGATATGTTGAAGTAAAACCGAATGAAACCTACATCGCACATCAGAGATTTTTCAGCAGATAAGTAACGGGAATGGATTTTGAAATCAAGGACGGAGTGCTTGTGAAGTATCATGGAAACGATGCATATATTGTCATTCCAGACGGAGTTGCAAAAATAGGTGACCACGCTTTAGAAAAATGTTCAAGTCTGAAAGCTGTCACAATCCCCGACAGCGTTACGGAAATAGGTTATGAGGCATTTCGCGGTTGCACAAATCTCAAATCAGTAACAATCCCTGAAAATGTGACAAAAATAGAACATTGTGCATTCCATGACTGCACAAGCCTTGAATCAGTAATAATCCCCGACAGCGTGACAGAAATAGGCGGTTGGGTATTTGAAGGCTGTGCTAATCTGAAATCAGTAACAATTTCCGAAAGTGTAACGGCAATAATAAACAGAACTGTATTTCATGGTACATCATGGATTGAATCAAAGAGAAAAGAAAATCCGCTTGTTATAATAAATAATATTTTAATTGACGGCGAAACCTGTTCGGGAGATGTTATTATTCCTGATGGTGTAACTAAAATAAGCAATAAGGCATTTTGTGATTGTCCAAACCTGAAATCAGTAACAATCCCCAACAGTGTGACAGTAATAGGCAATGTTGCATTTGATAGTTGTACAAATCTTGAATCAATCACAATTCCCGACAGTATGACAATAATAGGCAAAGGTGCGTTTTCTGATTGCAGAAGCCTGAAATCAATCAAAATTCCTGACAGCGTAACAATAATAGGCGATTGTACATTTGATAATTGTATAAGTCTTGAATCAATCATAATTCCCGACAGTGTGACAACAATATGCGAAAGTGCATTTGATAGTTGCACAAGTCTTGAATCAGTTACAATTCCTGACAGCGTAACCACAATAGGCGATTTTGCATTTTATGGCTGTAAAAGCCTGAAATCAATCACAATCCCAGATAGTGTGAAAACAATAGGCAAGTTTGCATTTGAAAGTTGTAAAAGTCTTAAATCAGTTACAGTCAGTGCCGATACGGAAATAGCTATAAATGCTTTCAAGAATTGCCCTTTGTTGAAATTGCACAAAATTTGACATAAAAATAATACACTGTTATTTTCCGCTAATCTCTTGTAATAAAATGAAATATATGTTATAATATTATAAATTGCGGGAGTAATTCTGCATTAAAACACAAACAAAAAGGAGAAAATTTTATCATGAAGTTCGGATTTTTTGACGACGCTAAAAAGGAATATGTTATTAATTCCCCGAAAACGCCTTATCCATGGATTAACTATCTCGGAACACAGGATTTCTTCTCGCTGATTTCCAACACAGCAGGAGGCTACTCTTTTTATAAAGATGCACGTCTCAGAAGAATCACACGTTACCGCTACAACAATGTTCCGATTGATATGGGCGGACGCTATTTCTACATCAATGAAAACGGTACTATCTGGAATCCCGGCTGGTCACCTGTAAAGACAGAACTTGATTCCTATGAATGCCGTCACGGTATGGGTTATACTGTTATCACAGGTAAGAAGAACGATTTGAAAGCGGAGGTTACTTTCTTTGTTCCGCAGAATTACTCAGGCGAAGTTCAGCAGGTTGTACTTACTAACGAAAGTTCAGAAGAAAAGACTTTCTCACTTTTCTCATTCGCTGAATGGTGCTTGTGGGACGCTCAGGACGACTGCACTAACTTCCAGAGAAACTTCTCTACAGGTCGTGTTGAAGTAGTCGGCTCTACTATCTATCACAAAACCGAATACAGAGACAGACGTGACCACTTTGCTTTCTATACTGTAAATGATGAAATCGACGGTTACGATACTGACAGAGATTCATTTATCGGTCTTTACAACGGCTTCAATGACCCTCAGGCTGTTGTTGCAGGTGAAGCTAATAATTCTTTCGCTGACGGTTGGTCTCCGATTGCGTCACACTATAAGAAGATAACTCTTGCTCCCGGTGAGACAAAAACACTCATATTTATTCTCGGCTATGTTGAAATGCCCGTTGACAAAAAATTCGAGGCTGACGGAGTTACTATCAACAAAGAAAAGGCTCTTGCAATGATTGACCAGTACAACACACCTGAAAAGGTTGCTGACGGTCTTGCTGAACTTAAAGCCACATGGGACAAACTTCTCGGAATCATTAATGTCAATACTCCTGATGATAAGGTTGACCGTATGGTTAATATCTGGAATCAGTATCAGTGTATGGTTACTTTCAACCTCTCACGTTCCGCTTCTTACTTTGAAAGCGGTATCGGTCGTGGTATGGGATTCCGTGATTCCAATCAGGATATTCTTGGTTTCGTTCATCAGATTCCCGACAGAGCAAGACAGCGTATCATTGATATTGCATCTACTCAGCTTGAGGACGGCGGCTGCTATCACCAGTATCAGCCACTTACAAAGAAAGGCAACTCCGATATTGGCGGTGACTTCTCAGATGACCCGCTGTGGATGATTCTTTCCGTTTCAGCTTACATCAAAGAGACAGGTGACTGGACAATCCTTGATGAAATGGTTCCCTATGATAATGATGAATCCAAGGCTAAGCCGATGCTCGACCACCTCAAAGTTTCATTCTATAAAATCGTAAACAATCTCGGTCCTCACAATCTGCCTCTTGCAATGCGTGCCGACTGGAATGACTGTATCAATCTTTCATGCTATTCAGATACTCCGGGCGAAAGTTTCCAGACTTACACAAATCCGAAGTTTGCAGCAGAGGGCGGTTACTCTAAGATTGCTGAGTCTGTAATGGTTGCTACTCTCTTTACATATGCAGGTCCAAACTATGTTGCTATCTTAAAGCATCTCGGTATGAACGACGAGGCAGAGGCTGCACAGGCTGAAATCGACAAGATGAAAAAGAGTGTTATGGAATCCGCATTCGACGGCGATTGGTTTATCCGTGCTTACGATTCAGAAGGCAATAAAATGGGTTCAAAGGAATGTGAAGAAGGTAAAATCTTCATCGAACCTCAGGGATTCGCTGTTATGTCTGAAATCGGTAAGGACGAAGGTGCAGATATAAAGACCCTCGAATCCATTGACAAGTATCTCAATACAAAATATGGTCTTGTACTCAACAATCCTGCTTTCACAAAGTACTATATCCAGTACGGCGAAATCTCAACATATCCGGGCGGATATAAAGAAAATGCAGGTATCTTCACTCATAACAATGCTTGGATTATCTGTGCTGAGGCTTATGCAGGTCGTGGCGACAAGGCATTCGAGTACTACAGCAAGATTGCTCCTGCTTTCAACGAGGAAATCTCAGACCTTCACAAGACTGAGCCTTATGTATACGGACAGATGATTGCAGGTAAGGACGCAAGCAGATTCGGTGAGGGTAAGAACTCATGGCTTACAGGTACTGCTGCATGGAACATGGTTGCTATTTCACAGTACATTCTCGGACTTGCTGCTGACTGGAACGGTCTTAAGGTTGACCCGTCAATCCCGTCTGCATGGGACGGCTTCACAGCAACAAGAAAGTTCCGTGGTGCTGAATACAACATCACTGTAAAGAACCCGAACCACGTCTGCAAGGGTGTTGCAAGCATGACTGTTGACGGAAATGCTGTTGACGGAAATGTTATTCCTGCTTATGCTGACGGCGTTCACGAAGTTGAAGTTGTAATGGGCTAATCACACATATATAACTACAAAAGCTGTTTCGTTTTCGGACGGAACAGCTTTTTTGTCGCATATAAAAATAAAAGACGGATTTTTTGAATCCGCCTTTTGATTTGAGTTGTTCAATTCTTATTATAATATTTAATTAAATTTAACACATAGTCCAGTGAAGAAATCTCTTGTAATATTTACCTTATAGTTTATATTTAATACATTAGCTGTATGAAGTACTATAACTGATTGTTCATAGCCTAAGAATACTTTTGAAATGTTGCCATTGGGTGTAACAGAAGTGATTGTGCCATTATGTTTTTCAACCATTTTGGTAAATTCAGATATTGCATCAGCCAACTTTCTGTCCATGTCAGATTTACTAACACTAAATATAGATAAAATAGTTGTCTGCATGATTTGTCTCCTTTCTAATTAACTTTTAATAAGCAATTTAAAATCATCATATAATTCAAATGCTTTTATTTCAGAGATTTCAAAAACAGTTTTACCCTGATAAGGTAAACATTTGTTTTCAAAATCCTTACTTGAAACTTTTTTGAATTTGAGAATTTGAAGCATAACTTCAACAAATTGTCCGCATTCAATAGAATCAGCAGAAATATTTATTCCATTTTCTTTCGCCATTACTTCAAGCGGTAATGCAATCCATCCATGAAAATTCATATTTTACCTCTTTTCTGTTTGCTTGTGGATTCTTCTGTAATTCTTTCCTTATTTTCTGATGTTAAATTTTTGGAAATGATTCTTGTATTTATTGTGCTGTCATCAGGAACATAAAACAAATAATATCCAAGTTCAGTAAATCTATTTGGGATAATTTCGTTCAAATTGTCAATGTTTTCTACAGCAGAAGGAAACATTTTTATAAACAAATCGTAGTCTGAATTTAGAAGGTGATATGCTGATGCTATAGCTGACTCAGAATAGGTAAATATTGTTCCTTGACTATCTCCTTCAACAACAAGAACACATACATCTTCATCATCATCTGCAAAATCTATATAACAATAACTGTCAACTTTATTGCTCACATCAAGTAAAATAAACGGATATTGTTCATCGTTTTCGTCATCATATGAGTAAATATTACTGCATGAAATTATATCACCATATTCTTCATATGAATACTTACCATTAACAAGTGCCTCAAGTATTTTATTTTCTTCTTCTGTGAGTGATTGTCCACATGATGAAAGACTTGTACATATAGTAATTGCTGAAAATATTGAAATAAGTTTTTTCATATAGTTTATTCCTTTCGCATATTATTCTTTTCTGAAACAGGCATTTTAGTACTTATAAGTACTATAGCACACATTATATCATTAAAATATGCTAAAGTCAATATATAAACCGATTATTTTTTAAAAAATCGGCAAATTATACATATATTGGAGATGATTTTTGTGTATTTTCAAAGATTAAAGGATTTGCGTGAGGATATGGACATGAATCAGACGCAGATTGCGGAACTGCTCAACACAAAACAGACCGTCTATTCACGCTATGAACGTGGTTTTCAGACGATTCCCGTTGAGCATCTTATCACTCTGGCAGACTTCTACAATGTTTCCACAGATTATATTTTAGGACGTACAAATGCCAAAAAAGTAAATAAATAAAACATAAAAAAGCAGGTCTTAAGGCTTGCTTTTTTTCATAAAAATATGCTGAATTTTTCATGAGTATTATAATAAATTACTATTGAAATTTTAAACTGAATATGATATAATAACAATAACCTATTATTATAATAGGAATTTCAACCGGAGTGATTTCAATGGGAACAAAATCAATTTCAACGGCTAAAATGCGTCTGATTACAACAACAGGACTTTTCGCCGCCCTTATCTATATTTTTACAGCATACATACACGTTCCGACGGGTGCAGGATATACCCACGCCGGTGACGGACTTATATATATCGCCGCTTGTATTCTTCCGACACCTTATGCAATGGCGGCAGGTGCTATCGGCGGTACTCTTGCTGACGGATTATCAGGATTTCCTGTCTGGATACCTGCTACCGTTATCATAAAAGCTGTTACTGCATTATTTTTCTCGAATAAGAGTGAAAAGATTCTGACATTGAGAAATATTCTCAGCATTATTCCGTCGGGAATTGTATGTATTGTCGGCTACAGCCTGTATGAGGGTACTGTAATGGCAGGCGGTCTGTCATGGACTGCAATAACCGCTGCATTCACTCAGACTCCTGCATATTGTGTACAGATTGGTGCAAGTACTGCATTATTTGTTGCCGTTGCATTTCTTTTTGACAGAATCGGATTCAAGAAAATGTTCAATAAATAAATAAATAAATAAATAAAAATCCCACGAATCAACGTGGGATTTTTCATCATTTCAAATCGCATTTTTCGCCGTCCCTGCTTATAACTGTATTCTCAAAAATCCGCTTCACATCTTTGGCATATTCGTGAGGATTTACAAGTGCGGGGCTGTAATGAGTAAGCCACAGCATCTTTGAATCGGATTTCCTTGCAATTTCCGCACTCTGAGAGAATACCATGTGACCTTTTTCAGCCATTTTGCTTATATATTCATCATCACCGTACATTCCCTCGCTTATAAGCAAATCTGAATTTTCTGCAAAGTCAATCATTTTATCAAAATACCTGCTGTCTGTCATATATGTCACTTTTATAGGATTACGCTGTTCATCAGTCACCATTTCGGAAGTAATTTCCCTGCCGTCTATGATTATTGTCTTTCCCGAATGGAGTTCTTTCCAGTATTTCACATCTATGTCCAGTGACTTTGCTTTCTGTGGATTGAATACAGGCTTTCTTCTGAGTACAAACGAATATCCCAGACAATCAATACTGTGCTTTAACGGCATTGACGATACTGTCATGTCATTCCATTCAAATTCGGATTTGCAGTCAAGCGGAAGTTCATGTATTTCAAGTTCAAATGGCAGTACAGGGCATATACAGCAAAGCTTTTTTATTGTATCTGTTATTCCCTTATGACCGTAAATTTTCAGAACGTCTGTTTTACCGCAGTTTCCAAGCGACAAAAGAAGTCCTGCCAGTCCCGAAACATGGTCAGCGTGAACATGAGTTATCAGTAATATATCAAGATGACTGAGCTTTATCCCATGTCTGTTAATTGCTATCTGTGTACCCTCTCCGCAGTCAATCAGACAGGCTTTTCCGTTGTATTCGAGCCACATACTTGTAAGCCAGCGTTCAGGCAGCGGAAGCATTCCGCCTGTGCCTATCAATGTTACTCCTATCATTTCTCCACTTCCTTTCACTTTACATTATAGCATATGTGCAATGCAAAGTCAACAGTTTATGCCGATTTACAGCCGTTGCAACTGCCGGTTGACATATTTCCAAGCTGAATTGATTGACTGCAACCGTCTTGTATGATATACTGGAATCAAAGAAAAACTCATGGAGGTATTTATTATGATTCTCGCAGACAAAATTATTGACTTAAGAAAAAAGGCAGGTATGTCACAGGAGGAACTTGCCGAAAAGTTAGGAGTAAGCAGGCAGTCGGTTTCAAAATGGGAAATGGCACAGTCCACACCCGATTTGAACCGCATACTTAAAATGTCGGAAATTTTCGGAGTAACAACCGATTATCTTCTCAAAGATAAAATTGACCTTGCAAAACCAGAATCAACAGCGGATATTTCCGTTGAAGATATATACGATGAAACACAACCGCCTCTTACATACGTTTCAATGAAACAAGCAAATGACTTTCTCAGTAAAAACAAAAAACATGCCTTTTTTATCGCACTGGGAGTTGCACTCTGCATTGTTTCAGTAGTTCCGCCGATATTACTTGAAATTTTCAATAACTCCGCCCTTGAAGATTTAAGCGCAGTATTTATGTTCCTGATTATCGCCGCTGCTGTCGGAATGTTCATCTTTTCATCAATGTCAATGAAATCATTTGATTTTCTGAAATCACAGTGTATTGATACTGAATACGGCATTGACGGCATGGTGAAATCAAAAAAAGAACAGTATCAGTCCAGACACATAATGATGATTGTCATAGGTGTAATGCTTTGTATTCTTTCTGTAGTTCCTGCAATTATATTCGGTACAGCTTTTAACAACTATGTCACTGATATGCTAAGCTCTGTACTTCTTTTTGTATGCGTTGCTGTCGGTGTATTTATGATAGTGAATACAAGCATAATAATCGGCGGATATAATGTACTTTTAGAAGAAGAAGGCTACAGTCGTGACCGTAAAACGAGAACTCATGTGGATAAATCGTCGCTTGCAGGCAGAATTATAAGTGCATACTGGTGTATAATACTTGCTGTTTACTTTGCTTACAGCTTTACAACATGGGATTTCGGCAGAAGCTGGATTATTTTTCCGATTGCAGGTGTTCTTACTCCTGTAGTTACATTTATAGCAAAAGCCATTGAGAAAAAATAATAAAAAAACGGTTCAGGTTTATTCCTGAGCCGTTTTTGTTATGTCATTATATCGGTGCGATAGCAGGTATGAAATTTCTTGCAATAAAATATACGCCGAAAAGTACAAGCACAGTCCACCATATCCATGCTTTTCTTGTAAGTATCTTTACATTTTTCCCGAAAATGCCAAAAATGAGTTCGATATAGAATCCGAAAAGCACTACAGCTATAAACGGCAGGGAAATATTGTTCCTGACTGCAAGGAGAAAATGTCCGTGAAGCATTGCGTTTACACATCTTGTATTTCCACAGCCGGGACACCACAAGCCTGTTATTTTATGAAATGTACATTCGCCGAGAATCGGTGCAAGACTCATTATGAAATCCCTGAATACGAATAAAAGAATAACAGCTGTCGGAGCAGATATTGCAATGATAATCTGCTGTTTTCTTGTCATTTTATTTTATATGAACATGAAAAATATTGCGACTGAATCCATAGCGTCTTGAAGTTGTTCAAAAAAATCAGCATTCATGGAAGCACCGATAATCATTGCTATGATACTTCCTACTATACCTATAGCACCTGTAATAATTCCTGCAAGAGCCATTCCAGAGCCGTCCATCTTCTTTGTCTTGCTTACGATACCAAGAATAACACCTGCCAGACCGCAAAGAATACCAATAGGAGTACAGCAGCAGAAACCAAGAATTGAAACGATACCGCATACCATAGCAGCAATTGACAATCCTTTTCCGCCGTTGGCATTCTGATTGAAATTCGGATTAGGGTTATAACCGCCCATATTCTGTCCGCTGAACTGATTCGGCTGAATCGGATTCGGGTTTGGATTTGGCTGACCACCGAAATTCTGCTGTCCGAAGTTCTGATTCTGAGGTGACTGCTGTGCATTTGATTCACCCTGACGGTCATTAGGCTCAGGTGATTTGAAAAGATTTACACCGCCATCGTTATTGTTGTTGCTGTTAAAATCGTCCATAATAAATAATCCTCCAATTAATTTTATAATTTTATTGTATCACAGTTTTATCACAATGTCAATATTCCCACAAAATACTGTCATATTTAACAGTTAATTACTGTTTTTGTCATATTTACAAGACTATTCAACAGTAATACTACCCTCTTTCCAGTTTTCAAAGGCATATTTTTCAAGTGAAAGGTCTTTTTTACTGTTCTGGAATTTATCAGTATTCATATAATAGAAACCGATAGGATAAACAGTACCGCTTTCAGCATCTTCCGGAATCTTCATTCTGAATGTGACAATATCGCCGTCAAGACCGTAATCAGACTCAAAAATTTCAGTAAAGAACAAACAGCTGAGATTCTGTGAAGTAAGTGATTCGGGCATATTCTCTACCCACAGCATTGAAGTTGCACCTGCTGAATATTGTGAAGCCCCGCCTCTTTCAAATTTTACAAGGTCTTTTTCAACATTGAACATTTCAACTTCCAGAACATCAGGAAATGTTATATGAATGCCGCAAAAGCTCCAGTTCTGGTCAGCATTTTCAACATAAAGCGTAACTTCTGCATATTCGCCTGCTTTAGCAGTAGTATTTCCGATAGAGAGACGAGGACCGTCCTCAGCGGCAACAATTTCCGGAGCAGTCGGTGTTTCTTCTTTTGGCTTTGCGGTTACAACCTCATTCGGAAAAGTTCTCTGCGGTTCTCCCTCTAGTGTACTGCTGTTGTTTTTTTTGTCTCCGCAGGCTGTAAGTGACATAAGTACACCAACAGCCATAACAGCGGAAATTATTTTTCTGAATCCACGCATTTTTCAGTCTCCTTTTTTTTACCTGTAACAGTAATTTCGTCATCATTTGCAGATATTGTGATAATATCTGTTTCAGACATATTATTAATTATAATCTCAGCAATCTTGTCCTCAACTTCCTGACGGATAACACGACGTATATCTCTTGCACCATAAG
>JAIDNR010000216.1 GCA_029063695.1 Ruminococcus sp. | reverse complement strand
ACATCTACACCTATTAAGTCGTCGGCAGCGCCAGATGTCTAGAAGATACTGATATTATACATCACAAAAACTGTTATGTCAATAGAAACGCCATAGTATTTTTGACTGATAATCAAAATACCATGGCTAAAAATTTCTATATGCGTATCTCTATTTAAGAGAGTGCTTTTTTAATATTACTCAGCTTTTTTGAGAAGTTCGGAAAATTCAAGAGCTTTGCCGATGTCTCCGTCAATTTTAAGAATACCTGTGGTAAATGCCAATACAGCATCAAGTTTTCTGTCCATAAGTTTAAGAAAGTTCTTCATCTTCATGCAGATGGTGCAGTTTGTATCATTGTATCTGTACGGCTGAATATCAACTCTGCCGTCCTTGACCTCGATATAGAAGATACCCGGTTCTTTTTTCTGGTCATCATTATCAATGTCGGATTCTTCAATATCAGTCATTCTGAAATTGATTGCAAGAAAATTACAGCCTGAAACGTCAAATTTCTCTGCCTTGTCTCTGAGCATAGCCAAAAGTTCACTTAATTTCATGGGGAAAATTCCTCTCTTTTTTTATTGATATAATTATTATACCATTTTTTCTTAAAATTGTCAATAATTATTTTTACCAAAGATACCTGATAAAATTTTCAGTCCAGTATTTTTTTGGCAGAACCATAACAGAACAGCAGTCATCGCAGGCAATTATTGGTAAAAACCAGCCTTTTAGATACTTTCTCGGCAGATGCTGTCTGAAAACCATAACAGTTGTAAAATAAACTGTTGCATTGCATACTTCCGGTGCGATTTCCATTATTGCCGGAATATCTTTTACATATACGGGAACATTAAACAATCTTTCGTATTCATCTGTAACAGAATCAACAATCCGCTTTATTTCGGGTGGTGCGTTTTCTGTATTTTTGAAAGAATATATATAACTTGCCGCTTCATGAAGCAATTCCGGATAAACATTAAAAAAATTATCTTTTGAATATATGATATTCATTGGACAGTCGCATGAATAATTGACATTAAAGGGATTGTATTTGTGAAAAAGCAGTTCATTTGCCTGAACTATCACACCATAATATACTTCCCCTTCATTGATAAGCTTATCAGCAGATTGATAAATATCGCCCAACGGGTCTTTTTTCAACCCGTAAACCATAGGCGGTTTTGTTCTTTTTACAGGGCGGGCTGCTGAAAGATTATGTCTCATTTCATTAAGTTCAGTCAGAAGATTTCCCATTATATAGCAGTTTTCTCTTCGAGATATTTAACAAGGTCATCAATAGCAACACGTTCCTGTTCCATTGTATCACGGTCACGAACTGTTACACAGTTATCTTTCTCAATAGTATCAAAATCGACAGTAACACAGAAAGGAGTACCTATTTCATCTTCACGGCGGTATCTCTTTCCGATTGTACCTGTTTCGTCGAAATCACACATAAATTTCTTTGAAAGCATCTCATATACTTCCTCAGCCTTAGGAGTAAGCTTCTTTACAAGAGGAAGTACAGCACATTTGTACGGAGCAAGAGCAGGGTGCAGGTGCATAACAGTGCGAACTTCTCTTTTCTCCTTGCCGTTCTTGTCAACGGAAACAAGTTCTTCTTCATCATAAGCCTCAGTTACGATAGACAGGAAAAGACGTTCAACACCGAGGGACGGCTCAATAACATAAGGAATATACTTTTCGTTTGTCTCAGGGTCAAAATATTCAAGGGACTTTCCACTTGTATTGATATGCTGAGTAAGGTCGTAGTCTGTTCTGTCGGCAACGCCCCAAAGTTCACCCCAGCCGAACGGGAAAAGATACTCAAAGTCGGTTGTAGCCTTTGAATAGAAACAGAGTTCCTCAGGGTCATGGTCACGGAGACGGAGATTTTCTTCTTTAAGACCGAGAGTGAGGAGGAAATCCTTACAGAAACTTCTCCAGTAGCTGAACCACTCTAAATCAGTACCCGGCTTGCAGAAAAATTCAAGTTCCATCTGTTCAAATTCACGGACACGGAAAATGAAGTTACCGGGAGTAATTTCGTTTCTGAATGACTTTCCTACCTGTGCAACTCCGAAAGGTACTTTTTTACGTGTTGTACGCTGGATATTTGCAAAGTTCACGAAAATACCCTGTGCTGTTTCGGGACGGAGATAAAGTTCGGACTTGCTGTCCTCTGTAACTCCCTGAAATGTCTTGAACATAAGATTAAACTGACGAATATCAGTAAAATTCTGCTTTCCGCAGTTCGGGCAGACGATGTTTTTTTCGTTTATATATTCCATCATCTTCTCATTGCTCCAGCCTGCAACATTTGTACCGTCGAAATCTTCAATGAGATTATCTGCACGGTGACGTGTTTTACACTCCTTACAGTCCATGAGAGGGTCTGAGAAACCGCCTATGTGACCCGATGCAACCCATGTCTGAGGATTCATAAGTATAGCGGAATCAAGTCCCACGTTGTACTTATTCTCCTGAACGAACTTCTTAAGCCATGCGTTCTTGATATTGTTCTTAAGAAGTACACCGAGAGGACCGTAATCCCATGTATTAGCAAGTCCGCCGTAAATCTCAGAACCGGGATAAACAAATCCCTTTGATTTACATAAGTCAACGATTTTGTCCATTACTTTTTCAGTATTCTTTAACATATTAAACATACCTCTTTCAGATATAATTATCTATTATATTTTACAGCAATCTGCATATTTTGTCAAGTATAATTCTCAGCAAGTTTATATTCATTCACCGATATTGAATACGGTAAAAATTCAGACCGTATTTTTTCAGCAAGTTCTTCCGCACTCTTTTCTGTAAAGTTACCGGTAATAACAGTTCTTCCGTCAGTTATTGCACAGGAAACCAACGGAGCAAATATAAGTTCATCATTGACCCATATTGAAACAGGAATATCAGTACCGGCAAGTTCACCTGTTACATCTGCAAACAAACTGCTCCCCTTTTCGTCAAAATCAATACGCACAACCCAGTTGAGGTAATTTTCTGCAAAATAACTTTCTGCGTCCGCAATATTTTCTTTATCAATAACCAATGTGCCTGACTGAGAATCACCTTTTCTTAACTCAACGGAATTATGCAGTATAAGATTTTCAATAAAAAGTTCTGACCATTTTTCCGTGCGGTCAAAATCAAGACGAAATATCTTTGTATCATAATCCGAATAAATATTATAATTAAGATTGGGACAGCTTTCGGTTACACGATTTTCAATTATTTCAACAGCGTTGTCAACATCTTCATTTTCTATATTACCCTCAATCTCAAAAACAACATAGCTGTCATATTCCGATTCTGTATTTTGACTTGTTATGGTTTGTGATGATGAATTTTCGGAATACTGATAATCCGTTTCATCAACAGCATCACAGCCTGTCAGAAAAATTGAAAAAACTATAAGTGAGCAGTATATTTTTTTCATTTTACATCACCCTTTAATCCCTTATATCCTAAAAATTCTTTGGTATTCCCTTTGGTCCGACATAGTAAGTATTTTTATCAAATCCCATGACTATCATAAGAATCGGTGAAAGAAATATCATGCAGACATTCCATAAAGTCGGCTTACCGTATGATTTGCTGAACATATAGCTTACATATCCTGCAATTACATACACCGGAATCATAAGACCAAAAAGGACAAGCATCATCATAATATATGCAAAGCCAACTGTTTCACTGTCTGAGGAAAATCCCAGCATAAAACTTGATACACCTGAAACTATTGTATAGACAACACATATTCCCATATATATCCAGCCAAGAAGATAATTTCCTGTTGCTATTTTAGTCATGACAAAGTAGTTGTATATGGGTATAAGAGAAGCCCAGCCGTGTTCGCCTGCTTTTTCAAAAAGTCTCCACTGTGCGATAATACTGAGAACTGCCACAGCAAGCGACAGCAGTATTATTACCACATAAAAAATTATAAAGAGTATCAGCATTCCGCCTAAAAATTCATTGTCCATAGCAACAGCCTCACTTAATTTTATTTACTTCCGTACCCTGTCTTGTTTCCTTGACTTCATAGCCGAGTGCGGTAATTTTGTCTCTGATTTCATCGGCAAGTGCGAAATTCTTTTCTTTTCTTGCGGACTTTCTCTGCTCAACAAGTTCCATGATTTCCGCAGGTATCTCCTCCGCAGGTGCTTCAATGATTTTTCTTGCATTTTCAATAAGATTAAGTCCGAGAACTTTGTCAAATTCCTCAAAAAGTGCAAGTTTTGTAAAGTTATTGGCATTCGATTTCAGTACATCGTATACAGCAGTAATTGCAAGGGCAGTATTCAAATCGTTATCAAGTGCGTCATTGAAATTCTTCATGAGCCTGTCATATTCGTCCTTGTCAAGAGGTTCATAGGTATCTGAAATAAGAGGCTTGATTTTTGCAATAAGCTTATTGTAAGTTGTTTTTGCATTGTCAAGATTTTCCCATGAGAATACAAGTGACTTTCTGTAATGCGACTGCAAGCAGAAGAATCTGTATACAACAGGGTCATAGCCTTTTTCCTCAAGAAGTGATACTGTAAGAAACTCTCCGCTTGATTTACTCATCTTACCACTGTTTGTATTCAGGTGCAGTACGTGAAACCAGTAATTGCACCATTCATGTCCCAGATAAGCTTCACTCTGTGCGATTTCGTTTGTGTGATGCGGAAATGCATTATCAATACCGCCGCAGTGAATATCAAGGTATTCACCCAGATTCTTCATGCTTATACACGAACATTCGATATGCCAGCCAGGATAGCCTGTACCCCACGGAGAATCCCATTTAAGTTCCTGAGAATCGAACTTCGATTTGGTGAACCAGAGTACAAAGTCGGCTTTATTACGCTTGTTTTCGTCCTCCTCAACGCCATCACGTACTCCGACAGCCAAATCTTCTTCTGTAAAGTCATTGAATACATAGTACTTTTCAAGTTTTGAAGTATCAAAGTAAATATTTCCGCCTGCCTCATAAGCATAGCCTTTGTCCATGAGTACAGAAATAACTCTGATAAATTCGTCAATGTAAGAAGTAGCGGGTACAACAACATCAGGAGTCTTTATGTTGAGTTTATCACAGTCGGCAAAAAAAGCGTCAGTATAGAACTTTGCAATTTCCATGACTGTCTTATGCTCACGCTTTGCACCTTTAAGCATTTTGTCGTCCCCTGTATCACCATCGCTTGTAAGATGACCCACGTCCGTGATATTCATTACACGCTTAACGTCAAGACCTGTAAATCTGAGGTACTTTTCAAGAATATCCTCCATAATATAACTTCTGAGGTTGCCTATATGTGCGTAGTGATACACGGTCGGGCCGCAGGTATACATACTGACCTTACCTGCCTCACGTGGTATAAATTCCTCTTTTTTTCTTGTAAGTGAGTTATATATCTGCATATAAAAAAATTCCTTTCTAATATGGTCTCACTGTTTTTTCAGTAAGATATTTTTTCTGCATTTCATATTCATATTCCATTATTTCACAGCGGAGTTCCTCAAATTCATCTTCATAGGGATAACAATTTTCACTGTCGGATATTGTGTCAATCAGCCATGCAAAAATATCTTCCTCCCATAACGGAGAATGAAAAGCCATTTGCGAAAAAAGTTTGTCAAGTTCCTTGTCGCCTGTAGTTCTGGCAATTCGCCCAATATGCAGATGATTTTCGTCGATGTCGCTGAAACAGTCGGCAAAAATAATCTGGTCGGGAAAAATGCCTGCACAAATCTGCGGAGATGGTGCTTTAATTCCTCTTGGGTCATAACTGATACAGACAAATTTTATATCTTTATAAGTGAGGGCAATTGTAATGGACTTGCTGTATTGACTGCATTTAACCCCGTTTTTCTCCATACAGGAAACAAGCCGTTTTACTTCACTTTCTTCAAGCTGAGTAATACCAAAACGATTATATTTCCAGTCAAGGATTTCTTTCATTTTCTGTATTCTCCTTTGTATTTATTCAGTGCGTCAAAGACTTTATGGTACACAACCTGATTTGGATAACGTCTGTAGTCGGCAAAAATATCAATACCCGTGCCGTAGAAATGCTGTAGAATCGCCGCCGCACAGCCTGCACTCCTGCTCTGACCGCATTCGCACTGGCATATTATATCCATACCTTTATTGTATACAAAATAGATATACTCAGCAAGTTCATCAACTTCCGGAAAATAGACATCATATGTGAGTCATTTTTAGTGAGATAGCCTATATCAAGGTCATCAAGTTCACTGTAGAAAACTTCGTCTGCATAACCATAATAATCAACACAATCGTAATCACTGTCTATATGCTTGATTTTAGAGTCATAAAAACTGATAACGGCGGTATTTTTCGGAAAACTGCCGTCCGCAATCATTTTTTCTGTCTCTGCCCTTGAATAAACTGATACTTTCATAAAATAATCCTTTACTATTGCTTTTTCAGTTCACTGAGTTCCTTTTTCAGACTGTCAACTTCTGCCTGAAGTCTGCAAAGTTCCTGAGAAACAGGGTCGGGAATATGAATCTGGTCTATATCGGCAGTAACCTTGTGGACTTTTTTTCCGTTCATCTTGACAATATGTGCAGGTACACCGACAGCTGTACAGTTATCGGGAATCGCATTGAGTACAACGGCATTCGCCGCTATCTTGACATTGTTTCCGACGGTAAAAGGACCGAGTACCTTTGCACCTGCTCCGACAAGGACGTTATTGCCAAGAGTCGGGTGACGTTTGCCCTTGTCCTTGCCTGTACCGCCGAGCGTAACACCCTGATAAATCAGACAGTTATCTCCGATTACAGCAGTTTCACCGATAACAACCCCCATACCATGGTCAATAAAAAGTCCTTTACCGATAGTGGCTCCGGGATGTATTTCAATACCTGTTTTACTTCTTGCCCATTGTGAAATAATTCTTGCTGTTGTGAAATTTTTTCTTATATAGAACCAGTGAGCGAGCCTGTAGCACCGTATAGCCCTGAGAGTCGGATAAGTGAGCAGAATTTCAAGAGTATTTCTTGCGGCAGGGTCACTTTGTCTGATAAGTTTCACATCTCTTGACATAGTTTTAAGAAAATCAAACAAATATATCACTCCCGTTAAAATTTTGTTTGTATAACACCCTGTCGGACGAGCTGACAATTGAGCATAAGTCTTGCTTCATCACGCAATTCGGGTTTTATCATATAGTACATATAATGCTCAATAAGGTTAAAAAGTTCGATAGTCCTGCCCTCGATTTTGAACTGACAGAATCCCATAGGAACGTACTTTTCCCATATATCATCGGGAGTTATGTGTGTACTCAGGTTCTTTATTTCAAAAATGGAACGTCTCATGCACCTGCATTCATGGACAGCGGGATTGAAGTATTCCTTATATTTGGATACTTTTGAGAAATCAAAATCCTTATCGGGAGATTTTTTAAGGTGTTCAGCATAAGCAAGCTGCTCTGCTCCGATACTCCTGTAATGCTCGGAACGTAGTCCGCACTCGGGATTACAGCAGGCATTTACAAGAATCTCGCATTTTTCCTTATGCGGAATTTTTTCAAGAATATCAAATTTATTGTTCAGGTCATAATCAAGTACAACAATATGATAATCATTTTCAAGTTCCTCGCTAAGCCTGTCAGGTTCTGTAATTCTTTTACAGGTTGAACTGGTGATTTTATAATTCGGATAATTCTTTCTTATATAATCCTCAAGAAGCGGAGAAGCAACAATAACTTCATTCATACCGTTGTCGGCATAGTGCATAATCATATTGCAGAAATCGTCATGAAGATGCTTTTTTTCAAGAATGGGATTTGTAAAAGTAAATCTCAGAGGAATGCCTGTATCATTGAAACTTTTAATTACCTGCTTTACAAAATCCTTACTGCATCTGCCATACTGAAATCTGCCGCCGTTCCATATTGCAGGCGGAAAAGTACCGTAAACCGATGCAATTTCAACGCCCTCTCGGAAATACTGCGGAAGATTTTTCAGCATTCCCGCAAATACCATATTGAAAGCATAATGCTGTGTAAAGTCGGGAAGATGGAATTTTACTTTCATAAAAATTCTCCTTAATTAAAAGTAAGTGCGTGACTGTTTTCAAGTGCTTTCATAAGTCTGAATCTTGCTTCATCACGATATTCGGGCTTAGCCATATAGTACATATAAGTTTCAATGAGATTCAGCGGACTTGCTGTTCTACCTTCAATCTTGAACTGCTCAAATCCCATAGGGACGTACTTTCCCCATATATCATCTGGAGAAATATGAGTTCTCAGGTTTCTTATCTCAAATACACCACGATGACCATACTGGCAGTTCTTGAAATTATGCTTGTCATAAGCGTCTGAATTAAACGGCATATTGGGATATTTTTTCAGATGTTCATTATACGCAATCATCTGTCTGCCGATTGTTGCATAATGCTCCGAACGTAATTTGCAGTTCGGCTCACACACAGCATTTACAAGAAGTTCACAGTCTGCCTTGCGTGGAAGTTTTTCAAGAACATCAAAATTATTATTGAAATCATAGTCAATAACGACAATATGATAATCCTTTGCAAGTTCCTCATTGAGCTTGTCAACGTCCGTAATACGTTTGCAGGTTGAACTTGTAAGCTTATATTTCGGATAGTTTTTTCTTATATAGTCCTCCAGAAGAGGCGAAAAGACGATAGCTTCATTAAGTCCGTTGTTCGCAAGATTCATAACCATATTGCAGAAAGGGTCATCAAGATGCTTTCTTTCAAGCACAGGATTTGTAAAAGTAAATCTGAGAGGAATACCCCTGTTATTAAATTCCTTTATAACTCTCTTTACATATTCCTTGTCAACAACACCCGGCTGAGGTCTGCCGCCGTTCCAGAGAGAAGGCGGAAAAACACCATAAAATGACGCAATTTCAACACCTTCACGGAAATACTGCGGACAGCCTTTAAGCATTTCCG
This sequence comes from Ruminococcus sp., assembly GCA_029063695.1. Classification (GTDB taxonomy): domain Bacteria; phylum Bacillota; class Clostridia; order Oscillospirales; family Ruminococcaceae; genus Ruminococcus. Next base: position 19,687 of record JAIDNR010000216.1, on the reverse strand, counting down.
CAAACATAAGATTCAGTTTGAATCTTCCCGAAAAATCGGGTAAATGAAATCTTACTCTCATAATTTTCTCCTTAATTTATTTTATACAGTCACCACGTTCTTTTGCAATTTCATAGCCTGCCGATTCTATTTCACGTCTGAGAATTTCAAGTCCCTCTGCCGTTTCACCGCCCGAAATCAGCTTGTTATTGTACAGCATATACTTTTTCCGTACATCTTCGGGCGAGATATTCGGCATAATTACATTACAGCCCGTTTTCAGTCCGAGGGTTCTGCCGATTGGTGAAATACTGCCGAGTGCGGTGGTTGCAGGAAGCAATACTTGCGGAAACATCAGTCTCAGAATACCAAGCAGACGGAGAGTAAGTTCAAGTGTACCGCCCTTTTCGTCCCTGAATGGTGTATCCTTATGAGGTATAAAAGGACCTATGCCAATCATCTGAGGCTGTAATTCCTGCATAAAGCGAATATCCGAAATAATATTTTCTGTTGTCTGATACGGCACACCAACCATGAACCCTGCTCCGACCTGATAGCCGAGTTCCCTGAGATTATAAAGGCACTGTTTACGGTTTTCAAGACTCATTCCGTGAGGGTGCAGACGGTAATATAAATCACAGTCAGCGGATTCGTGACGTAAAAGATACCTATCCGCACCCGCCTCTTTAAGTCGTTTGTAACTCTCATACGAACGTTCACCGAGCGAAAGAGTAACAGCACAGTCTGGATATTTTTCTTTAAGTGCATATATTATTCCGCAAATATAATCATCATCAAGTGCCATATCTTCACCGCCCTGCATGACGAAAGTATGCAGACCCAAAGAATAGCCGATTTCCGCACAGTTCATTACATCATGATAATCCAGTCTGTATCTTTCGGCGGATTTATTACTTCTTCTGATTCCGCAGTAATAGCAGTCGTTTTTGCAGTAGGACGATATTTCTATAAGTCCTCTTAAAAATACTTTCTTTCCGTAATGCTTCTGTCTCACCTCATCGGCATATTCAGCAAGATTGTCAGCCGTTCCGGATTCAATAAGCAGTTTCAGTTCATTATCCGTCAAATCGCCCGTATGATATAATTTTTCAACAAATTCATTCATGATTATCCGCCTAAACGAATCATTTCATCAATACATCTTCTTGCCGATGAAATAAGCTCATCACTCATAATTATTTCAAAAGCACTGCCGTCATTCATTCCCATAAGTGAGTTATATACATCGGGAAGCGTTGTTAACTTCATATTCCTGCATACGAGATTTTTGGTAAGCGGATAGAATTTTTTATCAGGGCAGTCATATTGCAGATGTTCAACAATTGAAGTCTCTGTACCGATAATAAATTCCTTGCATTCAGATTTTTTTGCAAAATCCATGATACCGCTTGTCGAACCGACGTAATCGGCAAGAGCAGTGACAGAAGGAACACACTCAGGGTGTACAAGAAAAAGAGCGTCGGGGTGTTCCTCACGGGCTTTCTTCACTTCACTTACAGTTACAGCCGCATGAGTAGGACAGCCGCCGTGCAGGAGCTTTATATCCTTTTCGGGAATCTGCTTCTTTACCCAGCTTCCGAGATTGCAGTCTGGAATAAACAATATCTTGTCGGATTCAAGTGCATTTACAATTCTCAATGCACTTGATGAAGTAACACATACATCACAGACAGTTTTCAGCTCGGCAGTTGTATTAATATATGCAACAACAGTTCTGTCGGATTCAGACTGCTTAATCTGTGCAATCATATCCCTGTCCATCTGTTCAGCCATGGGACAGCCTGCATCTTTGTTAGCAAGAAATACTCTCTTTTCGGGAGAAAGCATTTTTGCAGTCTCAGCCATGAAATGAACTCCGCAGAAAAGTATATTTTCGGCATCTGTCTTTGCCGCATCAACACTCAGCTTATAGCTGTCACCAGTATAATCGGCAATTTCAACTATTTCTCTTGCCTGATAACTATGTGCAAGTATAGCGGTATTTGTTTCTTTTTTTAGTTTCAGGATTTTATCCTGCAATTCACGTACTGTCATAATAATCCCTTTCTGAATCAGAGAGTTGTTTCGGCGATTACTTCAACCTCAACAAGAACATTTTTCGGAAGTGTTTTTACTGCAACACAGCTTCTTGCAGGAAGTCCTGTAAAATACTTGCCGTAAATTTCATTAAAAGCGGTAAAGTCATTCATATCAGCAAGGAAACAGGTAGTCTTTACAGCCTTTTCAAATGAAGAACCTGCCGTTTCAAGTACAGCACCGAGATTTTTCATAACCTGCTCCGTCTGCTCCTGAATTGTTGCTGCCTCAACAGTATTTGTAAGCGGATTTATAGCAATCTGACCGCTTGTGTAAACCATGCCGTTTGATACGACAGCCTGAGAATACGGTCCTACTGCGGCAGGTGCTTTTTCTGTATGAATCTTAATCATTTCAATTTCTCCTTAATCATTTGTGATTTTAAAGCCGTTATTTCTGAGTGCCGATTTGATTTCCTCAGTATGTTCATAGTTTCTTGTTTCGAGAACAATTCTGAGATAACAGCCGTTTATATCTGAACCCTCGTTTGCACGTTCATGGTGAATAGATATAACATTTCCTCCCAAATCTGAGATGACTTTTGATACGCCCAGAAGCTGTCCCGGCTTGTCGAGAAGTTCAATATTAAGTGTACTGTTTCTGCCCGTCATAAGAAGTCCTCGCTTGATAACTCTTGAAAGAATAGTAACATCAATATTACCGCCCGAAAGTAAGCAGACAACTTTTTTGCCCTTAACCGGTACTTTATTGAACATAGCGGCGGCAACAGGCACTGCACCTGCACCTTCCGTCACAAGTTTCTGCTGTTCCATAAGAGCAAGTATAGCGGCTGAAATCTCATCGTCCGTAACTGTGACAATATCGTCCACATATTCGGATACAATTCTGAAAGTATTCTCACCGGGTTCTTTTACTGCAATACCGTCTGCAATAGTCGAAACGCTGTCAAGACATTCAATATGACCGTCTTTAACAGCATTACGCATACTCGGTGCACCTGCCGCCTGAACTCCGTATACCTTGATATTCGGATTGAGACTTTTTATCGCAAATGCAAGACCTGAAATAAGTCCGCCGCCGCCAATCGGTACGATTACAGCGTCCATATCGGGAACCTGCTCTATAAGCTCAAGACCGATAGTTCCCTGACCTGCAATGACGTTTTCGTCATCAAACGGGTGAATAAAAGTATAGCCGTATTCGTCACGCTGTCTGAGTGCTTCCGCATAGGCATCATCGTACACGCCTTTTACAAGGCAGACTTCCGCACCATAGCTTTTTGTAGCTTCAACTTTTGATATGGGTGCACCGTCGGGGAGGCATATAACCGACTTTATACCGTTCTTTGCAGCGGCAAGGGCAACTCCCTGTGCGTGATTTCCTGCTGAACAGGCAATAACTCCCTTTGCCTTTTCCTCGTCCGAAAGACATGACATCTTGTAATAAGCTCCTCGCACCTTGAATGAGCCTGTAATCTGTAAATTCTCGGTTTTAAGCCATATATTAGATTCGGGATTGATTTTCGGTGCATGGATAACGTCTGTTTCCCTTATAACCTGTTTCAGAACATATTTTGCATGATAGATTTTATCTAAAGTCAACATTTTTTTACATCTCCATAATTAACTGATTTACAAATTGTTTTGCGGTTCGTGGTGAACGTCCGTTTCCAGATGATATAGCAAACTGCTCAGCTTTCAGTATTATTTCATCGTCTGGCATATTTATGCCGTGTGCCTTTGCAAGTTCGATTGCGATAGCAGTATAATTTTTCTTGTCCGGACGGCTGAAATTCACTCTCAGTCCGAAACGTGCGGAAAGAGACAGCATTTCCTGCATGGTATCGTTACGGTGAACGTCGTCGCCCTCACGGTCTGAAAAATTTTCCTTGATAAGATGACGGCGGTTGCTTGTCGCATATATTGCAATATTATCCGACCTTGCCGAAACAGAACCTTCAAGAACAGCTTTAAGTGCACCGAAACAGTCCTCACCTGCCGTAAAGCTCAAATCATCGATAAATATAATGAATTTAAGCGGATTTTCACTGAGTTCATCAATGAGCATGGGAATATCACTCAACTGTTCCTTTGTTATTTCAACAAGTCTTAATCCACGGTCTGCAAACTCATTCACAACAGCTTTTACAGTAGATGACTTCCCCGTACCTGCATCGCCGTATAAAAGTACATTCTGAGCCTTTTTGCCATTAAGAAGTGCAAGCGTATTGTCAATGACAGCCTGTCTTTCACGCTCATATCCGTAAAGCTCGGAAAGCTTCTGTTTGTCGGGATATTTCACAGGTACAGTATCATAACTTTCAAGTATGAACATTGTATATTCCGCATACTTGCCATAGCCATACCTGTGAACAAGTTTCAGACGTTCCAGATAACTTCCTGCAATATCAACGGGAGAATTTTTCCATGAAGGCAGAAAACCGTCATAATCAATATTTTCAGTAAAATCATCGGGAGTGAGTTCGGTAAGTTCCTGAAAGAATTGAAGTTCATTTATAAGGCATTCTGTCATTTCATTCGGAATCATTTCACCTTTTGCAGATTTCCTGATATAGAAATTATCATTTTCCAGAACAGCCCTGAGAATATACTTACTTATATCAGGACTTCCGTTTTCATATAGCGAATTTACAAAATCGCAGTAATATTCAATAAAAACGTTCATATTGTCTGTATCTGCCGAAAGAAGATACATCAAATCGCTTATGACATTATCTTTGCCCAGCCCACGAAAAATTACTATGGCATTTCGTCTTAAAGCAAGATTTTTAAGTTTTTCACTCATAAAGCCTCAAGAACCTTTTCAGTCATTTCAGTGCAGGTAAGCGGTGTATCCTCTGAACTTCCCATTAAATCAGCAGTGCGGTATCCTGCATTGAGTACATCATCAACAGCCTTTTCAATAGCATCAGCTTCTTCTGAAAGTCCAAAAGAAAATCTGAGCATCATAGCTCCCGAAAGAATGGTAGCAATGGGATTTGCCTTGTTCTGTCCTGCAATATCAGGTGCAGAACCGTGAATAGGCTCGTACATTCCTCTTGTTGTAGCTCCCATTGACGCAGATGCAAGCATACCGATTGAACCTGTAATCTGTGATGCTTCATCGGAAAGTATATCGCCGAACATATTTGAAGTAACAATTACATCAAACTGACGTGGATTTCTCACTAACTGCATAGCGGCATTGTCAACAAACATATCACTGTATTCAACTTCGGGATATTCTTTTGCGAGTTCGTGCATAGTCTTTCTCCAGAGACGTGATGATTCAAGTACATTTGCCTTGTCGATACTGCACAACTTTTTATTACGTTTCATCGCTGAATCAAATGCAACACGTCCGATACGCTCAATTTCTGTAACGCTGTAAGCCTCAGTATCGAAAGCCTCTTCGCCGTATTTTCCCTGTCTGTAGCCACGTTCACCGAAATAGATACCGCCTGTAAGTTCACGTACTATCATCAAATCGAAACCGTCGCCGACAATTTCATCTTTAAGCGGAGATGCGTTTCTAAGTGCAGGATAAAGCTTTGCAGGACGGAGATTTGTATAAAGTCCGAGAGCTTCACGTATACCAAGAAGTGCTTTTTCAGGTCTGTTTGCACCCGGCTGGTCGTCCCACTTAGGACCGCCTACTGCTCCGAGAAGTACGCTGTCGCTTGCAAGACAACCGTCTACAGTTTCCTGCGGTAACGGCTTGCCTGTTGCATCAATTGCACAACCGCCGATAAGATACGGTGTAAAGTTAAACTTGTGACCGAATTTTTCAGCCACTTTTTCAAGTACGGCAACAGTGCTGTCCACAATTTCAGGACCTATTCCGTCACCTTTAAGAAGTGCGATATTAAATTCCATTTTTTTATCTCCTTATTTATAAATATTCCTCAAAGTCAATACCTACATAAGCAAGACTGCCGTCTTTTATTACAAATCCGACAACTTCGCCCCATTCGCCCTCGCCATCAATTACATAGGATATTCCATCATTTTCGGGAACATCAACTGCCATTGAAGTAAACCAGCAGTATTCAAGAATATCCCTGACATTTTCGAGTTCATATTCTTCTTCACAGCTTTCAATAATGCCCTCACAGATTTTGTCAATCACATCATCAGGGAGCGAGTTAAAATGCTCAATGCACTTTTCTGCATAGTCAATAATTTCGCCGTTTCTGATACATACTGAAAGTTCGTCATCAATATCACTGCGGAAAAAATTACTTTTGAAAGTGCCTTCCAATATCTCCTCATCGGGAGCGATTTTTTCAATATTTTTAATCATTTTGCTCATATAAATCTCCAATCGGCAGGAGCAGGAGTTAAAATAACTCCATACTCCAAACAAATTTATAATTATTTTATTACGCCGTCTGCAATCGACTGAATAAGTCCGCCGTTTTCGATAATCTTCTGAACGAACTCAGGAAACGGCTCTGTCTTAAATTCTGCACCTGTTGTGAGATTTTTAATGATACCATTATCCAAATCAGCCTCGACTTTATCGCCCTCGCCAATACCGTCAACGGCTTCGGGACATTCAACGATAGCAAGTCCGATATTGATTGAGTTTCTGTAGAAGATTCTTGCAAAACTTTTTGCGATTACAAGTGAAACACCGCTTGCCTTGATTGCAATAGGAGCGTGTTCACGGGAAGAACCACAGCCGAAATTCTGTCCTGCTGTGATAATATCGCCTGCCTGTACACGACTGACAAAAGTCTTGTCCAAATCTTCCATGCAGTGAGAAGCAAGTTCCTTGTGGTCACTTGTATTGAGATAACGTGCAGGGATAATAACGTCTGTATCAACATTATCGCCGTATTTTATAACATTTCCTGTATACTTCATTTTACTAAACTCCTTTCATATATTCCAAGGACTTGTGATTTTACCTGTAATTGCACTTGCTGCTGCCGTTGCAGGACTTGCAAGGTAAATTTCCGAATCAACATGACCCATACGTCCGACAAAATTTCTGTTTGTTGTAGCCACAGCACGTTCGCCTGCCGCAAGTATACCCATATATCCGCCCAGACAAGGACCGCAGGTAGGAGTTGAAACAACTGCTCCCGACTCAATGAATATCTTTAAAAGTCCCTGTTCCATAGCGTCAAGATAAATCTGCTGAGTTGCAGGAATTACAATTACACGTACTCCCTTTGCACACTTCTTTCCTTTCATGATTTCAGCGGCTTCCTGTAAATCCTCAAGTCTGCCGTTTGTGCATGAACCGATAACAACCTGCTGTATCTCTATATCACCAAACTGGTCAAAAGTTTTTGCATTTTCAGGAAGATGCGGGAATGAAACAGTCGGCTCGATTTCAGAAAGATTAATGTCAATTACTTCATCATACTGTGCATCGTCATCAGCCCTGAAAATCTGAGGTTCTGCACCATTATGTGCCTTTATATAGTCAAGAGTAATATCGTCAACTTCAAAAATACCATTCTTTGCACCTGCTTCAATAGCCATATTCGCAATACAAAGACGGTCTGCCATTGAGAGTGAAGAAAGTCCCTCGCCTGTAAATTCCATAGAGCGATATAATGCACCGTCAACGCCGATTTTACCTATGATATGAAGGATAACGTCCTTGCCCGAAACGTACTTTCTGAGTTTGCCTGTGAGATTGAACTTTATAGCCGATGGTACTTTGAACCATGCCTTGCCGATAGCCATACCACAAGCCATATCTGTTGAACCTACACCCGTTGAGAACGCACCCAAAGCACCGTATGTGCAGGTATGGGAGTCAGCACCGATTACCGCGTAACCTGCTGAAACAAGCCCTTTTTCGGGGAGCAGAGCGTGTTCGATACCCATTTCGCCAACATCATAGAAGTGTGTTACTTCATTTGCACCGCAGAAATCACGGCACATCTTACACTGTTCAGCGGCTTTTATGTCCTTGTTGGGAGCAAAATGGTCCATAACCATTGTAACTTTGTCCTTATCAAAAACTCCCTCCTTATTGAGTTTTGCGAACTCCTTGATAGCAACAGGCGATGTAATATCATTGCCGAGTACCAAATCGAGCTTTGCAAGAATAAGCTGTCCAGCCTGAACGCTTTCAAGTCCTGCATGAGCCGCAAGTATTTTCTGAGTCATTGTCATACCCATTTTAATCATTCCTTTCAAATAAATTTATTTTATATTTGATAAATAATTATTTATCGTTTCCATTTCATAGTATATTCTGTTTGTAAAGTATTATCATCAGTGCCTGTAGATTCAATTGTAAAGCCTAACTTTTCATAAAATCTTACAGCTGATTTATTTTCTATATAGACTGATAAAATCAGTTTGTTTCTGCAATTTTTTGCGAAATTGAGAAGAGATGTTCCAACACCATTTGACCTGTATGGTTTGTCAACGAATATTCCAGCTATATAATCATCGTCGAGTCCGATAAAACCTTTTATTATACCGTCGCTTTCGTAAATATATACTTCCGCCTGTGGTATCATTGACTTTACTTCGTTATATTTTTCTTTCCAGTAATTCGGAGTTATAAAGTTATGTGAATCTATATTCGCTTCAAGCCATATAGTCATGACACGATTAATGTCATTGTCACAAAATTTTCTTATCATAGTTTTTCAAAGTCAGCCTGTAATAGTTTCTTTCTGTTCGGCAATGGATACTCTTTTGTTAATACAAGTTTATATCCTATACCATACATAACTTCTGTAAGTTCTTCTGTTTCTATCTGATGATGAATGCTGTTTAATCCATCAAAAGAATGAAGTAAGGAGAATCCGAAACAAATTCTTCATTTATATTAATCTGTATACCGCATGATACATATTTCGGTTTTACCTGTTTTACAACTGTCTGAAAACATTCATATCCGATATATTCTATAAGAAGATTGGCAATAATAAAATCACAGGACGGTAATTTGTCTGTTTCAGAAATAATGTCGATACAAAGACACTTCATTATGTTGTTAAGATTGTTGTACCTGTTCCGAACTTCCTGAAAATATTTGGAATTTATGTCAACACTATAAACAGTGTTGTATTTTTCCGTTTCAATATGCTCCAGACCATTTCCGCCTGCAACACCTAAAATCATAACATTATCAACGGAATATGTGTTTAACTGTTTTTTCCTCATACTGTTAAGTGTCTGTAACTGCATTACAGTATCCAGCTTCATATGACTTTCATATTCAAAAAGTTTAATTGATTTCCATGGATTATCCATAATTTTCATAACCTTTCAAACTTGATTCATATAAAAAATCATTATTCAGTGATTCCATACTTGTGATGTTCTGTCAAGAATTTCTCTTACATCATCTTCTGAAATATTCAATTTTTTTGCTGTTTCCGTTATCGGAACAGATGAACTTTTCATTGCTGATAAAATTACTTCTCTTATAATCTCTTCTGAATATTCTTTAAGATGAAAAAGTTCTCTGTATGTTTCAGTTTATTCTGTATGTGAAACTTCCGCAAGTACAACACCTGAATAATAGTAAAGACTGTAAAATAAATTCTCCTGAAAAAGTTTTTCATTAAGTTCCTCAAATTCATCTTCATCACAATCAAAAATATTGACACATTCGGGAATCAGATAGTTTTCATTCAGAATATCCGACATATTTTCTAAAGCCTTAGGGTGTTCAATTTTTTCAATATCATCACATACTTCTGTGTAATATTCAAACGACCTTGCAAGCCTATCCGCAAGCCATACTGCAACAGGATTATCGGGTGAATTTATGGCTTTTTCATAAATTCTTACAAGAAAAATAAGTACAAACGGAGCAGGTGTAAACAGAGTGCTTTGATGTTCAAAATCTGAAATTTTATTCAATGCCTGTTTAACCTTGTCAAGGTCTTTCATTTCATCAAGAATTTTTAATAACTCAGGATAATTTTCTGCTGTATCATAAGCAGTAATCATTCTGTCCCACGGAATATCTTCAATTTTAATGTTGTCAATATAGTTTTTTACATCCTCCAAAATAAAAACCTCCATTAAGTCATTTTACTGTGGATTTTTTGGGGAATTTCTTTTTGACCAATGTCAACAGGTCGGCTGATTTCTTGAATATAAAATTTATAATAACAGACGATACAAGTGACATTGCAAGAAGTATAAGCAAATCTACCCATACATTTCTTGTACAATATACAATCTTTGTCACTTCAAGGAAATAGTAGCAGAAAAACGTATGAATAAGCCATATATTTGTATTGTGTTTGCCAATATATCCAAAAATCTTTTTAACAGGCTTTACACCATCAAAAAACTTCGATACAAGTACTGTAAATGATATTACATATACAATATCAAATAATTCGCCTAAAACGAAACCTCTACACCACATAACTGCGAAAACTGCAATAAATGATACAAGCGTACTGCATGGTATTTCGGAAAGCTTTTTCTTTATTTTAACTACTGCATCAAATTTTGCGAATGTTATTCCTGCAAAGAAACATGGAGTACGATTCTCTATTGTCAGCAGCTTGTCATAAAAGAAGTTGCTTGCAAGTCTGTTAAATTCGTCGAGCGACTCAAGTGCAGGAAAAAAACTTCTTATGAAAACATCTATCATGAATATGATAAACAGTTCAACGACAAAATACTTGTTTTTCTTTGTGACAATACAATAAATTGTTCCCAAAAACATGGCACATATATATGTCTGTATAAACCACCATTCACTGTTTATGCTGTCAGACATAGCAAAGAAGTTTGCTGTAACCACTGTTATAATCGTTTTTAAATCCTGTACATCATATCTTGTGCAGAGATAGCAGATACCATCTCCTGAACGTCGGAAAAATATAAACGCTATAGGTACGAATATCACAAATACTTTCCAATAACTTTTGAAAAGTCCGATAATTGAATCCAACAGAGAACCTTTTCCTGATTCCATACGCTTATACATACCATATCCGCCGAGAAAAAAGAAAACAGACACACATATACGTACATTTGCCGCCAGATTTTCCAGATAGCCTTCTGTTATAAATCCTTCCCAAAGGGATTTGAATCCCTCAAAGCCTACGGGATAGCGGTTGCTGAATCCAGCAAGATGATGAAGAAGCATCATTACAACCGCTATACCCTTCAATGCCTTTGTATCTTCACGACTAAACATACTATTTATTTATTATTGCGCCCTTATCCGCACTTGATACCATTTCAGAATAGCGTTTCAGGTAGCCTGTAATACCCTCTTTTTTCTTTATAGGCATAGTCTTTCTACGTTCTTCAAGCTCCTCGTCAGAAACTTCAAGGTTAATGCTGTAATTCGGAATATCGATTGAAATAATATCGCCGTCCTTAACATAAGCAATAGTACCGCCGTTTACAGCTTCAGGAGAAACGTGACCGATAGCCGCACCTCTTGTTGCACCTGAGAATCTACCGTCAGTGATAAGTGCAACGGTTGAGCCGAGACCTGCTCCCTGTATTGCAGAAGTAGGAGAAAGCATTTCACGCATACCTGGACCGCCGGCAGGACCTTCATAGCGTATAACAACAACGTCACCTGCTTTTATACCGCCCTCATAGATAACCTTGATAGCCTCTTCCTCACTATCAAATACACGTGCAGGACCTTTATGTACAAGCATTTCGGGTGCTACCGCACTTCTTTTTACAACGCATCTGTCGGGAGCAAGATTACCACGGAGTACAGCAATTCCGCCTGTTTCACTGTAAGGACTATCAATCGGACGGATTGTATCAGGGTCTTTATTGATACAGCCTGAGATATTTTCGCCGACTGTCTTTCCAGTAACGGTCATGCAGTCGAGATTGATTAAGTCTTTCTTTGAAAGTTCATTCAGTACAGCATAAACACCGCCTGCCTCGTTCAAATCTTCCATATATGTGTGACCAGCAGGAGCAAGATGACAGAGATTCGGAGTTCTTGCACTGATTTCATTCGCAATGTCAAGATTTATATTAACTCCACATTCGTTTGCGATTGCAGGTAAATGAAGCATACTGTTTGTCGAACATCCCAGAGCCATATCAGCAGTAAGAGCATTCATGAATGCCTTTTCAGTCATGATGTCAAGCGGACGGATATTCTGTCTGTAGAGTTCCATAACCTGCATACCAGCCATTTTAGCAAGCTTGATTCTTTCGGAGTAAACAGCAGGAATTGTGCCGTTGCCTTTAAGTCCCATACCGAGTACTTCCGTAAGACAGTTCATGGAGTTTGCCGTATACATTCCTGAACATGAACCGCAGGTCGGACAGGCATTGTTTTCGTATTCCTCAACGTCCTCAAGTGACATTTTACCTGCACTGTAAGCTCCAACAGCTTCAAACATACTTGAAAGACTTGTTTTCTTTCCCTTTACGTGACCTGCAAGCATAGGACCGCCGCTGACAAAAACAGTGGGTACGTTTATACGTGCGGCAGCCATAAGCAAGCCGGGTACGTTTTTGTCGCAGTTAGGAACCATTACAAGTGCATCAAAATGATGTGCAAGTGCCATACACTCAGTTGAATCGGCAATCAAATCACGTGTAACCAGTGAATACTTCATTCCTGTATGACCCATAGCAATACCGTCACAGACAGCGATTGCAGGGAATACAACAGGTGTACCGCCACCCATTGCTACACCGAGTTTTACAGCCTCAACGATTTTATCTATATTCATATGTCCAGGTACTATTTCATTATATGATGATACAATACCAACAAGCGGACGTTTCATTTCTTCTTTAGTATGTCCGAGAGCATTGAAAAGTGAACGCTGTGATGCTTTTTCTACTCCTGAACAGAAAAAATTTTCACTCATTTTATTTCACCTCATAATATATATTTTTTAACTACTCATCTTCACAATATATAATTTTATAGTCTTCGCCCAGTTCTTCTTGTAATCTCTTATGACCCTCTTTAGCCTTGATATAGAACATTTCTTCCTCCTCTTTTGTCCATAAAAGAGGATTAGGAGGATAATCCCAGTCTAAAGCGTTGTCATGTTCAATGCCTAACTGACATAAAAACTGAATCAAGTCTTTTGAAATCGGCAATTCATTAAGGTCAACTGAATAATTATATTTATCTCTTGTCACATTATCGGCTGACCATAAACAAGGACAGAAATCTTTATTACAGCCCCATTCAAACCAGTATCGGAAAGTATATTTCGCCATAATTATTCCTCTGTTTCAGTTATTTTATTATACACAAATGGAGAATCTGCAATTTTCAGTATAACAAGCCCGATAACAAGAAAAGGTATACCCCATAAAAAGCTGATAAGTTCTTTTTGACGGTTTACGATTACTATGCCAAGTGTTGAATAATTCTTGTCCGTGATTTCTTTGTTGAGTTCATAGACGCTGTTAATATCTGACATAAAATCAGGAAAATCATCAAAATTCTTTTCTGTAAAATAACCTGTTACTTCCTCGCCATTAATATATTTATCATATTCCTCTGTACCTTTTTTCACCATGACAGGACGGTATGCGTAGGCAATGTGGTCTATAAAGAAATCGTACTCTGTCATTATGCCCTTTGATACTGTTTTCCAGACTACATCGTGTGCACGTTCAGTTTCTTTTAATCTTGCTTTAAAAGGTTTTGAAGATAAAAGTATACTGTCGTCCTTATGAACTTCAGGTTCAAAAACAAGACCCTGCATTGAAAGCCGTCCGCTTACACGAAACGCCCTGTGAAAACCGTTTATAAAAAGTACGGCGGATAACAGGATAAGCACATAAGCAATTATATGCTTTACATTCGGCATGAACTTTCTTTCATAAAAATCAGACATAACATTTCCCCCATAATCTCATATAAAAACAGGTGACGGAACTTTTATGAACCGCCACCCGAATAAAGTTCCTTGAATCAGTTGTTAATGAACTTGTCTTCTTCGTTGTTCCAGCTGTAGAGCTTTCTGATTTCCTCGCCGACTTTCTCAGCAGGGTGTTCAGATGCGAGTTTTCTCATAGCATTGAAATGTACCTGCTTGCCTGCACATGACATATCAAGCAGGAACTCCTTAGCGAATGAACCGTCCTGAATATCAGAAAGTACTTTCTTCATAGCTTTCTTTGTATCTTCTGTGATAATCTTAGGACCTGTAATATAGTCGCCATATTCAGCAGTATTTGAAATAGAATATCTCATACCAGCAAAACCGCTCTGATAGATAAGGTCAACAATGAGCTTCATTTCGTGGATACACTCAAAGTAAGCATTTCTCGGGTCGTAGCCAGCTTCAACGAGAGTTTCAAAGCCTGCCTGCATCAATGCACATACACCGCCACAGAGTACAGCCTGTTCACCGAAAAGGTCTGTTTCTGTTTCTGTTCTGAAAGTAGTTTCAAGAACACCTGCTCTTGCACCGCCGATAGCAAGACCGTAAGCAAGTGCCATTTCCTTAGCCTTGCCTGTAGCGTCCTGATGTACGGCAACGAGACAAGGAACACCCTTGCCAGCCTGATACTCACTTCTTACAGTATGTCCAGGACCCTTTGGAGCAATCATTGTAACGTCAACATCAGCAGGAGGAACGATACAGCCGAAGTGAATGTTAAAGCCGTGAGCGAACATAAGCATATTACCTGCTTCGAGATTTGGTTCGATGTCCTCTTTGTAGAGTGCAGCCTGCTTTTCGTCGTTGATAAGAATCATGATAATATCAGCCTGCTTTGCAGCCTCAGCAGCAGTATAAACTTCAAAACCCTGCTTTACAGCCTTGTCCCATGACTTTGAACCCTCATAAAGACCGATGATTACTCTGCCCTTATCGCCGAGTGATTCCTTAGCATTGAGTGCGTGTGCGTGACCCTGTGAGCCATAGCCGATTACAGCAATTGTCTTTCCGTAAAGAAGTGACAAATCGCAGTCCTGTTCATAAAAAACCTTTGCAGTATTTTCCATTGTGAATTACTCCTTTTAGAATAAAATATTTTATTTATAATAACCGACATAAAGTCAATTATTTTTCGGTTTTAAGGCAGTTGTCGCCTCGTTCGATAGCAACCATGCCTGTACGACACATTTCCATGATTCCGTAAGGCTTCATGAGTTCAATAAATGCATCTATCTTGGAAGTTTCGCCTGTAAGTTCGCAGACAAGGGCAGTTGTTGAATAGTCGACAATCTTTGAACGGAAAATTTCAACAGCCGTCATGATGTCCTGTCTTGTTGAAGGCGTATTTCTTACTTTTATAAGAAGAAGTTCACGGATAACAGTCTCATGCGGTTCAAGAACTTCCACTTCTTTTACGTCGTGGAGCTTCTCAAGCTGTTTGATGATACGCTGTTTTATATCGTCATCGCCGTGAAAGACAACGGTAATACGTGAAAATCCGCTTGATTCCGTTTCGCCGACAGTGAGACAGTCAATATTGAATCCTCGACGGGTGAACATTCCCGAGACTCTGGAGAGAACGCCAGAAACATTTGAAACGATAACGCCGATAACAAACTGATTATTGTGCATACCTCTCACCTCACTTTATTTCAGTAATAATATCCTCGATAGAACCACCAGGAGGCAGCATCGGGAGAACAAATTCATTGCAGTCAACAGCACAGTCAATGAGATATACGCCATTACAAGCAAATGCTTCTTCGGCAGCTTTTTCAAGTTCCTCGGTATTGAATACACGTACACCTTTTGCTCCAAAAGCTTCTGCAAGCTTTACAAAGTCGGTTTTTCTGCCGAGAGTTGTATTTGAATAATGCTTATCAAAGAAAAGCGTCTGCCACTGACGAACCATACCGAGTACACCGTTGTTCATGATAACAATAACAAGCGGAATATTCTGAGATACAGCCGTAGCAAGTTCATTGAGATTCATACCGAAACTGCCGTCGCCTGTAAATAATACAGTACGCTTTCTGTCGGCAGATGATGCACCGATAGCCGCACCCATACCGTAACCCATTGTACCAAGACCGCCGCTTGTAAGGAATGTGCGTGGCTTTCTGAACGGATAACGCTGTGCAACCCACATCTGATGCTGTCCAACATCTGTAACGACAATATCATCTTCGGAAGAGGTTCTGCTTATAATATCAATAATCTGATAAGGATTAAGATGATTCTTTTCGGCGAGTCCCGATTTATCACAAGGGTGAGTGCAATTGTCACATCTTTTTTCAAATGCAATGGCAGCGGCACTTTCAAGTCTCCTCTGTTCTTCCGCACGAAGTTCTTCTATACGCTTATCCCATTCGGGACGCTTTGTTTCCGTGAGCATAGGAATAAGCCTGAAAAGAGCATCTTTAATATCGCCCTGAACTGCAAGATTTGAAGTGATATTCTTGTCAAGCTCAGCAGAATCAATATCAATATGTATAATTTTGAAATTCTTATTGAATCGTTTCTTGTCGCCTGTAGCTCTGTCGGAGAATCTTGCACCGAGTGCAATAACAAGGTCTGCCTCGTCCTGTGCGATTGATGATGCATAGTGACCGTGCATACCGTTCATACCCAGAAAACGTGGGTGATTAGTCGGAAGTGCGGAAAGACCCATAAGCGAACAGCCGATAGGTGCATCAATTTTGTCGGCAAGCATAATGAGTTCCTGAGAAGCCTTGCCCATATTTATTCCGCCACCGAAATAAATATAAGGACGTTCGGAATTTTTAATCATCTCGGCAGCCCTGCGGAGTTTACCCTCAGAAGCAAAGTTAAGCGGATAAGGTCTTACAGGTTCAGACTTCGGTTCAAAATCCCAGACAGCCGTCTGAATATCCTTTGGAATATCAACAAGAACAGGACCTGGTCTGCCTGATTTTGCAATCTTGAATGCAGTACGGAGAGTGTCAGCAAGTTCACGGATATCCTTGACGATGAAATTATGCTTTGTAACGGGCATTGTAACACCGACAATATCAACTTCCTGAAAGCTGTCCTTGCCGATAAGACTGCAAGGAACATTACCTGTGATAGCAACCATCGGAACTGAATCAAGGAAAGCCGTTGCAATTCCCGTTACAAGATTAGTTGCACCAGGACCCGATGTTGCAATACATACGCCGACCTTTCCCGTAGCTCTTGCATAGCCGTCGGCAGCATGAGATGCACCCTGTTCATGAGCCGTGAGTATATGATTTATTCTGCTTCTGTTGAGATACAGTTCATCAAACAGATTGATAACCTGTCCGCCCGGATAGCCGAAAACTGTATCACATCCCTGTTCAATCAGGGTTTCAACAACGATTTTAGCACCTGATATTTTCATAATATATTTCCTTCTTCTGTAAAATTTATTAATCAAGCTGAAAATTTCCGTCTCTGACAAAAAAGCCCTCGACATTCCGCCGAGAGCTTAAAACTTCATGCTTACACGAATTGCGTGATATATCAAGCAAGAGCGTCTTTATGGCAGAATGAATAACGACGGCAGTCAGAGACGTTAATGACTGCGCCGACAATAATGATAGTACCGGAAGAAATATAAACCGTTCTCATTATGTTCCGCTCCCCTTGAAAATGTTGTTAATGTATTTATTATAACACACTATGACAGCAAAATCAATAAGGAACGGAAAATTTGTCTATTCGTTACACTTTCAACAGTTAGTTTTGTACATTTTTATTTTGAATTGAGCATTATATTTACTGCTGTAACAAGTGCCTTGATTGAAGATACGACAATATCATTGTCAACGCCTGTACCCCAATAGCTTTTTCCGTCTGCAATGATTTCAACATAAGAAACAGCCTTTGATGCAGAACCAACTTCGAGTGAATGTTCAATATAGTTGTTTATGCTGTAGTTAATTCCTGTATATGAGCGTACAGCATTGCTTACAGCATCCAGTCTACCGTTGCCTGTATCGGTTGCAACTCCCTTTTTGCCGTTATATTCAATGCTTACTGTAGCCTCAATGCCATCGCACTGAACATAGTGAGCTTCTGTCACATTGAGAGGTGATTTTATGTCAACGAAATTCGTCTTGAAAATCTCATATACTTCATCAGGCATAAGTTCCTTGTGCTTGTGGTCTGATACGCCTTTTACAGCATAGC
Source organism: Ruminococcus sp. (assembly GCA_029063695.1). Taxonomy (GTDB): domain Bacteria; phylum Bacillota; class Clostridia; order Oscillospirales; family Ruminococcaceae; genus Ruminococcus. The sequence goes on along the minus strand of JAIDNR010000216.1, from coordinate 1,632 downwards.
CGACAACTTCACGCATTTTTTTAGGAAGGTCATATCCGAAACGTGTTTCGAGAATATAGCCTATGCCGCCCTTTCCTGACTGGCTGTTAATTCTGATAACGTCGGCGGAATATTCTCTGCCCAAATCTTCGGGGTCAATCGGGAGATAAGGTACTGTCCAATGTTCTGTGTGACCTTCTTCACGCCATTTCATACCCTTTGCAATAGCGTCCTGATGTGAACCGCTGAATGCCGCAAATACGAGTTTACCTGAATATGGTGAACGCTCATAAACGTTCATGCGTGTAACACGCTGATAGAGTTCTGTAATTTTCGGAATATCGCTCAAATCGAGTTCAGGTTCAACGCCCTGAGTGTACATATTCATGGCAAGAGTAATAATATCAACGTTACCTGTACGCTCACCGTTGCCGAAAAGCGTACCTTCAACACGGTCTGCACCTGCTAAAAGTCCCATTTCGGTATCAGCAACAGCACAACCTCTGTCATTATGAGGGTGAAGCGATACAATAACATTTTCACGGTATTTAAGATTATCACACATATATTCAATCTGATTTGCATAGACGTGCGGCATGGAGAGTTCAACAGTAACAGGAAGATTCAGGATAACCTTGTCGTCTGCCGTAGGCTGCCATATATCAAGTACGGCATTGCTGATTTCAAGTGCAAATTCGGGTTCTGTACCTGTAAAACTCTCAGGGGAATATTCAAAGCGGAAATTTCCCTCATACTTTTCACGGTACTCTTTGCAGAGCTTTGCACCTGTAACAGCAATATCAATAATTTCCTCCTTGCTCTTGCGGAAAACCTGTTCACGCTGTGCAAGACTTGTGGAATTATAGAGGTGTACAATAGCATTCTTACAGCCTCTAAGAGCCTCGAAAGTCTTTTCGATGATATGTTCACGGGACTGTGTGAGAACCTGAATTGTAACATCATTGGGAATCATATTCTGCTCAATAAGAGTACGGCAGAACTCATATTCTGTCTCAGATGCGGCAGGAAAGCCGATTTCGATTTCCTTGAATCCGATATCAACAAGGAGCTTGAAAAATTCAAGCTTTTCACTCAAACTCATAGGAATAATGAGTGCCTGATTGCCGTCCCTCAAATCAACACTGCACCATATTGGTGCTTTGTCGATATACGATTTCTTTGTCCATTTCATCTCCGTTTTCGGAGCTTCAAAAAATTGTCTTGTGTATTTACCTGCATTTGTCATAAAAAAATCTCCTTTAATTAAAATAAAAAGTCTCTCCCAAGCCCGAAAGCAAGGGAGAGACGAAGTTACAGTATTACTCCGTGGTACCACTCTCCGTTGATGCATATAAAACGCACCCACTCATCTGCATCGAAAAATGCATATCTCTGTAACGGGAGAACCCGTTCAAGCCTAATTGCAACAGCTTTCAGCCGACTGCTCAGGGACGAGCTATGACCTGTACCTGTCTGCCGGTTTTCACCTGCTCCGGCTCTCTGGAAGACAAATCACGGGTTTTATTTCCCATCAAAGCATTTGTATATTTGATATTATTATACACTGGTTTTTTCGCTTTGTCAAGAGTTTTTTTAAATTTCAGCATAAAAAATTTTAAGAATTAATATTTTTATGACTTTGCTCTTACTTTA
>JAIDNR010000215.1 GCA_029063695.1 Ruminococcus sp. | reverse complement strand
ATCACAGCCTGCAACAGCAATCGGGAGAAGTCCGACAGCAGTGAGAACGGAAAAACGTCCGCCTACATCATCGGGAATAACAAAAGTCTCATATCCTTCAGCATCTGAGAGATTCTTGAGAGTTCCTCTTGCCTTGTCAGTAGTGGCAAAAATACGGTTCTTGGCTTCTTCCTTGCCGTACTTATCCTCAACCATTTTCTTGAAAATACGGAAAGCAAGTGCAGGTTCAGTTGTTGTACCTGATTTTGAGATTACATTTACTGAAAAATCCTTGCCCTCACAAAGAGTGATAACCTCATTGAGATATGTAGGATTGATACTGTTGCCGACATAGTAAATATCGGGTGTATCTTTTTTCATGTTGTTGTAAAGCGGAGATTTAAGCAGTTCTATAGCGGCTCTTGCACCGAGGTATGAACCACCGATGCCGATAACGATAAGAATATCAGAATTTGATTTTATTTTCTCAGCAGCAGCCTTGATTCTTGCAAATTCGTCCTTGTCATAGTCTGTGGGAAGATTTACCCAGCCGAGAAAATCATTTCCGAGACCTGATTTTTCATGAAGTGATTTTGCTGCTGTTTCAACCTGAGCCTTTATGCCTGCAAGTTCGTCAGCATTAATGAAATCTTTAAGATACTTTGAGTTAAGTTTTAATGACATTTTTAAAATACCTCCATAATGCAGGAAAAATCCTGCACTTTTAAATTATCTATTTAATAATACCATATTTTGAAAGAATTTTCAAGTATCTTTCAGAAGTAATTGAAGTTTTGTAAAATCAGACAAATATCAACATTGTTATTTCAGCAGATTGCATAACGTTTTTTTCAGAATAAAGCCAAATGTCAGTTTATTTACGTCGCTGTTTGTGACTATATCAATTTCGCAGACAAGATTTTTTTCACTGTAAAATCCTGCTGTACCTATTTTCTGTCCTTTTTTAAGCGGTGCGGTGAGATATTCCGGAATTACGACAACTGTACTGAGTTCGCTGACAGCACGAGGAACGACAAGATTACTCTGATTTTTCAGGTGAATTTCAACGGCGGAATCCTCTCCATTACGTACTCTTATCGGCATAAGCATTTCATCTGGAAACATGGTTGCTGTAACTTTGTAGTCGCTGAATCCCTTGTTTATCAGTTTTTTTGCACAGCTCATCGAAATATCATCACTTTCCGCACCCAGAATAACCGCTATATAGCACATTCCGCTGTCGTTTATACCTGCTTCCGCAATGCAGTATCCCGATTCTTCCGAATGGCAAGCCTTGAATCCGATATGCCTGTCATAAGTTCTTGTAAGAGTATTTTCGTTGACAAGTTCGGTCTGTCCAGATTTTACAAAGTCTCTCCACGTTTTAAAATATGGTCTCATAAATTCATATTTTGCAAGCTTTGAACAGATAACAGCAATATCGTTGGCCGTGGTGTATTCTCTTTCGTCGTAATATCCGTAAGGAGAATAGAAAGCAGTATCACGCAAGCCTAAATCAAATATTTCTCCGTTCATACGCATGACGAACTTTTCTACAGTCTGTTCGGATTTTTCGGCAAGTACGGTTAAAGCATCATTTGCATTTCCTATGATAACTGATTTAATAAGTTCTTCAACAGTCATCTTGTCACCCGGTTCAAGCCACACAACCGCACCTTTTGTTTCTGTAACTGACTGAGATGCTGTAAGTTCTGTTGAAAGAAGATACTTTCCCGTTTCAATATCTTCAGCAACAAGCAGAAGTGCCATAAGTTTACTGAGATAGCCTGCATTAAGCTGTTGAGATGAATTTTTTTCCTCAATTACAGTACCTGTTGTTGATTCAATTAAAATATATGACTTGACTTCATCAAAGCTGTCTGCACTTGAATAATCGGGAACAACAAGCAGAAAAGTCATGATAACCGATAAAATAATACAGATTTTTTTCATAATTAATCACCCTGAATTATTTTATGCCGAAAATCCTTGTATTATACGAAAAACAGCTCCGACGGAATGACGGAGCTTTATAAAAATCATCTTCTGTAGCTTATTATATATGTTCCTCGGTTGTCGCCCGATACTTCATAATTACCGCTTATCGGAACTTTTGCAGAGGTTGTTTCGCCCTCCGATTCAATACAGTAAAGCACATAAACAGAGCCGTTCAAATTATAAGTATATGGAGCATCAACTTTATAATCTTTAAGAAAGTCAATATATTCTTCAAGGCACATATTTTTTTCACTCATCACAGCGGCATGAACTCTGCCTACATAACGCAAATGCCATGGACAGTATTCCTCTCCTGTAATTCCGCTTTTGCCCTCAGGATAGCGGACTATAAAGCCGTACTTTGTGCAATTTTCAACAATCCAGCTTTCAGTATCAAGACCGTCAAATTCTATATATGAACCGATTCCGAGAAGTGCAAGGTCAACAGTACAGCCATTTGCACGTTCAGAAAAAGAACGTGGACAGACTGAATCATACTGTGAATATGTATCAGTTGTTCCGCATACAACGAAATCAGCCAGTTCCGTTACTTCATTGTAGGCAGTCATAAGACCTTCGAGAGCCTCGGCTGCCTCTTCATGGAGCATTATATTATCGTCAGCAACCGTATAATGTTCATTATGAAAATCCGAAAGCTTTACCATTTTTTCGGGTTCATCAACAGAAATGGGATTAAGTGCAAGCATACCATGAGAAAGTTCGTCAGAAGTGAGAATCCTTTCAGAAAATCCTGCAAATTTTACACCAACAACAGTTGTATCTGTCGGCTTGCTGTTTCTGTCAAATACAATGGTATTTGTAGGAATCGGCAGATTTGACTTGGAAACGAAATTTCCCTCCACCACTATCTTGTCATCGTTGGTTACTTTAAAGAAATCACGTCTGAGACTGTCGGCAATACATATTGTTAAAGAAATAGCAAACAAAGCAGTCATTATTCTTTTGGCACTTCTGCGGAGTCTTATCCTTTTTTTCTTTTTCTTCATTCTGCACCCTCCAATCTGTTCTACATCATGAGAGAACAAAAAATGCGTAAATATTTTACGCAACGTTTGTTCTTTTGTTTGCGTATTTTACTAAATACCTGTATATCCATTATAATATAAAAATCTCTCATTGTCAAGCATTTTCGGGAATTTTTTTGACATTTTTTGTCGAAAGTAGATTAAATTTACTGAAAAAACAAAAAAGCTGTACAGATTAAACTGCACAGCTTTTGTTTACATTATTAGGTACTATTAACCAAAAACAGCAAGCAGGAATCCTGCGGCAATTGCAGAACCGATAACACCTGCAACGTTAGGTCCCATAGCGTGCATGAGCAAAAAGTTCGACGGATTCGCTTTCTGTCCCTCAATCTGCGAAACACGAGCTGCCATTGGTACAGCAGAAACACCTGCCGAGCCGATAAGCGGATTAATTTTGCCGCCTGTAAGCACGTACATAAGCTTACCGACGAGAAGTCCGCCGACTGTTGAGAAGCAGAACGCTGTAAGTCCGAGAACGATGATGAAAAGTGTCTGTAAATTAAGGAAGCTGTCAGCGGCAGTTGTTGCACCGACTGAAATTCCGAGAAATACGGTAACGATATTCATAAGTGCATTCTGTACTGTATCCGAAAGCCTCTCAGTAACACCGCATTCTCTCCACAGGTTGCCGAGCATGAGACAGCCGATAAGTGGTGCTGTTGAAGGAAGAAGAAGTATTACGAACATTGCAACGATAATCGGAAAGAGAATTTTTTCAGTCTTTGAAACAACTCTGTTCTGTTCCATTTTGACTTTACGTTCCTTTTCGGTTGTGAGAAGTCGCATAAGCGGAGGCTGAATCATAGGAATAAGAGCCATATATGAATATGCGGCAATTGCAATAGGTCCGAGAAGTTCAGGAGCGAGTTTTGTTGTGAGGAAGATAGCTGTAGGACCGTCCGCACCGCCGATGATTCCTATAGCGGCAGCCTGATTTCCTGTGAATCCGAGAAGAACAGCACCGAAGAATGCAAGAAATACGCCCATCTGTGCGGCTGCTCCGAGAAGTAAGCTTTTTGGATTTGCAATCAGCGGACCGAAGTCAGTCATAGCACCGACACCCATAAAAATGAGCGATGGATAAATTCCTGCCTTAACTCCTATGTAGAGTATATCAAGAAGTCCGCCATTAGCAAGAATATTGCCGTAATCGTGATAAAATTCGCTTTCATGGTCAAGAAAAGCCGACCATAATTCAGGGTGATAAAGTGCATCGGTTGATTCAGGAGTGAAGTATGAGAGATTTACAAGCAGACAGCCGAATGCAATGCCGACGAGGAGAAGCGGTTCAAACTTTTTCTTGATACCAAGATAAAGAAGAACACAGGAAATGGCAATCATGATAAGATTTTTCCAGCCGCCGTCAACAAGAAAGCTGTGAAATCCCGAACCTTCCCATAAGTCTGTAAGGGTCTGAAGAATATCCATTTTCCGACCTCCTTATGCTATGATGACAAGCGGTGAACCTGTATCAACAACTGCGCCCTTGCTTGTAACAACCTGAGCGACTGTGCCGTCTTTCGGAGCAACAATTTCATTCTCCATTTTCATAGCTTCAAGAATAACAAGAAGCTGACCTGATTTAACAGTATCTCCCTGCTTTACTTCAACACGGAGAATGTTTCCGGGCATTGGTGCGGCTACTGTTTCACCGGCGGCAAGATTTACAGGTGCAGCAGGTGCAGGAGCTGCGGCAGCTACAGGTGTAGCAGCAGACACAGGAGTTTCAGACTGTGCAGGTGCAGGAGCAAGTGCCTCATATTCGTCAAGGAGAATTGCCTTGCCCTTTTCAACTTCAACTTCGTATGTTTTTCCGTTGAGAGTAACTTTATATTTCATAGTTTATTTGACCTCCTTAATGGAAATAAAGTGCAGTTCATTAAGCGGAGTATGCAATGTATCGGCAACTATTGCCATAATCATTGCGGCTTCCTTATCGGGTACATCATGGAGCTTGATGTGACCTGCCGAACCGGGTGCAGGCGGAACTTTTTTCGGTGCGGGAACAGTCTCAGCAGGCTTTTCAGCGGCTGATTTCTCCTCAGCAGCCGCTTTCTTTTCCCTGTTTGAAAAGACTGAGCCTGTTATATAGAGTACACACATAAGTAGAACAAGTCCGAAAAATACGACAACATAGCCGAATACTGCTGTTATTGCGGCATCGCCTATATCCATTTTAGTACCGCTGTCAACAGTCTGAGCAGCAACAGTAAAGAAATTCATAAAATAACCTCCTTACATTTCCTCAATTGTGTAAACCGCTTCATTTTCTTCCTGAGCCTTGCGGTTTTCAAGAAATTTAACAGTCTGGTCAGGATAGCAGATATAACTCATGACATCTTCTTCACAACGGCAAAGGTCACCGAGAGCTTCTTTGGCAGACTTAAAGTCCTCACCTGTGCGTTTCATATCCTCAACACGGCAGTCAACAGGCATATCGTCGCCGAGAACCTTTTTAGAAAGCTCGGGGTCAATCGGTGCAGGTGCAATACCGTATTCACCCTTGATATAGTTCTTTACTTCTTTGGAAATATTCTTATAGCGTTCGCCGACAAGAACATTTGTTACAGCCTGATTTCCTACCATCTGTGAAAGCGGAGTTACAAGCGGCGGATAGCCTAAATCCGCACGTACTTTCGGAATTTCAGCAAGTGCAGCATCAAATTTGTCCATAGCGTGCATATCGGTAAGGTTTGCAATCATATTTGAAAGCATACCGCCTGGAACTTTATATACAAGTGCCTGAGCATCTGTTGCAAGGCTCTTGGGATTAAGCTGACCGTTATCAACATACTTCTGCTTAATCGGTTTGAAATAATCGTTGACTTTATTTATAATTTCTTCATCAAGTCCGCAGTCGATTCCGTACTGCTGAAGTGCATAGAACATTGTCTCTGTTGACGGCTGAGAAGTACCGCCCGAGAAACATGATGTAGCTGTATCAATTACATCAATTCCCGATTCAATAGCCTTTGTAATTGTCATATAAGCCATACCTGTTGTACAGTGAGTATGAAGAATCAAAGTCATATCACCGATAGCGTCCTTGATTCCCTTGATAAGATGTTCCGCCTCATAAGGTGACATTGTACCTGCCATATCTTTCAGACAGATTGTATCAAATCCCATATTTTTGAGTTCTCTGCACATCTCAATATACTTGTCAACTGTATGTACAGGACTCTGAGTATATGAAATACAGCCTGATGCAATTGTCTTTTCTTTAGCATATTTCTTCGTTGCATTGAGTGCAGTCTCTATATTTCTGAAATCGTTGAGGGCATCAAAAATTCTGATTACATCAATGCCGTTCTTTATTGAAAGCTCGATGAATTTTTCAACAACATCATCATGATAGTGCTTATAGCCAAGAAGATTCTGACCTCTCAAAAGCATTTGCAGTCTTGTATCTGGAAGATTTTTTCTGAGATTTCTTAATCTCTCCCAAGGGTCCTCGTTAAGGTAACGCAGGCAGGAATCAAAAGTAGCTCCGCCCCAGCACTCAATCGAGTAATATCCTGCCTTGTCCATATCGGGAAGAATGCCTTCATAATCGGCATAAGGCAGACGGGTAGCCATTAAAGACTGATTAGCGTCACGCAAAACGGTTTCTGTCAGTTGTACTTTTCTCATGTACATACCTCCTGAATAAATAAATTTCGGGTTCATACGTCATTGTAAAAACCAATCATTAACATTATAACATATTCACAAAAAAATTTCCAGTACTTTTATAATTTTTTTATTTTAACTTTTAGCGCCTACTTATTAATAAATTCACGGACAGCCTTATCTGCATCAAGCACACGTTTATGAAGTTCACTTGCCGATATACGCATAGCTCCGTTGCCTAAAATAATCATCTGCTCCGCACCGTCGGACGTTGCAACACGCACACGATGATTTTTCACAAGCTCATGACTTGTACACTCAATATAAGTATCAGCCGTTTCGGATTCTTTCGTATACACGATGCTGATATTATAATATTTTTCAACGTCCCTGTGATTTCTTTTCACTTTGTAAGCGTCGAATACAAGAATAATACTGTAACCTGTGTAGCCCTGATAATTACACATAATATCGGCGAGTTTTTTTCTTGCGTCATCAAGACTTTTTTCAGCAACTGATTTCAGTTCGTCCCATGCAAAAATAATATTGTAGCCGTCCACAAGAAGATAGTCCGCACCGCTATAAACAGGTACTTTCACAGGCTTACTATAATCAGCTTTTACTTTTGCGGACTTGAATGCCTTTCGTGGCTCACGGTTGATTTTTCCGTATGTACGCTCGAAAATCTCCATAAGCTCCTTGTCTGAGACTGCTTTTTCGACAAAGTGCCGGACTTTCTGTTCCTGCTCCTCTTTCGGAGCTTCAAGGCATGACGGCAAGTGCATATAATTCTGTACATCGTACCATTTTACGTTCTGACCTGCTCCGTGACTGCAAAAAATCGAATCAGCACTGTTATCGGTATCGCCGTCGCAGTCATAATTTATTGCACCGATTATTTCATCGCAGTTATGGCACTCCCTGTAACCGCCGTTTACACATGAAATACGTCCTCTTCCCCGTGTGTAGCCGATAACTTCAGTCTGATAGTCATTCAGTTCAGAAACAGGTGCGGAACCAGTAATTACTACCATTTCTCCGAAAGTCTCAGGCGGACTGAAATCCGCTGACATTCGCTGTAAGTCCGATATAGCTCGTCCGACGTATTCTGATGGTATTTCAAGTTCATAGTTATAGTAAGGCTCTAACAGCACGCTTTCTGCACATCTCAGTCCCTGACGTACTGCACGATAAGTCGCCTGACGAAAGTCACCTCCCTCTGTATGCTTAAGATGTGCCTTTCCCGATACAAGAGTTACTTTCACATCTGTTATCGGCGAACCCGTAAGAACTCCGACATGAGTTTTTTCCTCCAAATGCGACAAGATAAGTCTCTGCCAGTTACGGTCAAGCTTATCCTCTGAAACAGTCGTATCAAAGTGCAATCCGCTGTCCCGTGGCAACGGTTCGATAAGCAGATGAACTTCCGCATAATGCCGAAGCGGTTCATAGTGACCCACGCCCTCAACAACGTCCGCTATAGTCTCCTTATAGGCAACCGCACCGCTTCCGAAAGTCACGCTGTATCCGTATTTTTCCTCTATTATACGGCTCAGCACTTCAATCTGCACTGCTCCCATAAGCTGCATATGTATTTCTCTCAACTGCTCATTCCATACAATATGCAGCTGAGGGTCTGTATCTTCCAACTGACGCATATCGCTGAGAACATCATATATATTCTTCTGTTCGGGAATCCCAACACGATAAGTCATGACAGGCTCTAAAACGGCTCTATCGGAGTTTCTGATACAGCCTATTCCCTGTCCCGAATAAGTTCCATCAAGTCCCGTGACGGCACAGACTTCCCCTGCAACGGCACTTTCCGATGTCCTGAATTTTTCTCCCGAATAAAATCTCACTGAACTGACTTTTCCTGTAATTTCTTCGCCGTCTGCCGTTTTATATGTCAATTCACTGCGTACTTTAAGTTCACCGCCCATTACTTTCAGATGTGTGAGACGTGTTCCCTTGCTGTCATATGAAATTTTATAGACTTTCAGTCCGAAATCGGAATAATGCTTAGGTTCAGCAGTATACTTATCAAGTCCCGAAACAAATTCATCAACTCCCTGCATTTTAAGTGCAGAACCGAAAAAGCAAGGAAATATCCTTCGCTGTTCAACAGCCTTTATTATGTCGGTATTCGACAATTCACCGTCAAAAAACAATTCCATAAGAATTTCGTCGCATGATGCGGAATTTTCAACGATATTATCCGAAAAATCCACACAGCGTTCCGAAAGCTGTATCTTTAATTTATCAAGCAAAGAACTTTTTTCCGCACACGTCAAGTCCATTTTATTTACAAAAATAAAAACAGGTATTTCATATTTACGGAGCAGTTTCCACAGCGTTGAAGTATGACTCTGCACACCATCCGTTCCGCTTATTACAAGTACCGCATAATCAATTACACGCATAGTCCGTTCTGTTTCAGATGAAAAATCAACGTGACCAGGCGTATCAAGAAGTGTTATATGAGTTCCACCTGCATTGAACTCTGCCTGACTTGCAAAGATAGTAATTCCCCTGTCACGTTCGATTGAATCAGTATCAAGAAATGAATTTCCATTGTCCACACGTCCCATTTTTCGTATCTGTCCTGTAGTATACAGCATAGCTTCGGCAAGTGTTGTTTTACCCGAATCCACGTGTGCTGTAATACCTATTGTTATATTTTTTGCCATAATATTTCACTCCACACAATTAATATGATACAATTATATCATACAAATCATGTATTGTCTACAAAAATATTCAACTGTTCCATGCTTTTACGGCATAGTCGGGAACATCGCCGACAATTATTGTCTCGGCAATCAGAAACTCAAAATCCTCCTTAGTCTCAAAACTGTAAAGCGGTATTGACGAAACAAGATTTGCCGATATTTCTGCATATATCCTATGCCTTGTCTGATTTGTGCCTGCTGAATCAAAAGTACTTTTAAGCGTTACTTCCGCATCTCCGATGGGACAGATACGTACATTTATTTTTGAACCACGTCCCGCAAGAAGATACGAACCGCTAAGTGAGCCGACTGCTATTTCCGCTGATGTCTGCTTGTTGTCCGAAAGGCGTTCATTTATTTCCGATGCAATTTCAGACTGCACACGGTTTATATTTCCCGAAAGTGCTTCAATTGATACCGCACGTCCGTTTTCATCATAAAGTACAGCCGCAAAGTCACTGTATTTATATTCATTTTTAGTGATATAGTCCAAAACGGTTTCGGTGATTATCCTGTTAGCGGATTGTCTTGCAATCTGCTCCGCCTGAATTTCAGCAGACGGACGGACTGACGTTTCAATCTTGACTGCGACAATAATAAGCAGAATTGCAATAACAATTACTACAACTGCAATCACAGAACGTTTGTTTTTTCTGCGGTATCGTTTCATTGAATCAACTCCCTTAATCATGCTGATGTTATTATATTCTCAGTTGTGATTTCAGGTTACAAAAAAACAGTCCTGTTACAGACTGTTTTCATCGTTTACGCTTGAATAATGGCATAAACTTTATCCTATATATATTGTACATAAGATAGAGATTAAGGTCATAGAGGACAAATATGATATTGCACAGCGTAAGCAGAATCACCGCACCATACCTGCCAAACTCGTTCATTTCCTCAAGCATCTGCTGAATACCGAAAACATATACCGTCACATAAAAAAACGATACCGCACAAGCATTGAATATTAAAAGCTTTATAAGCCACCGGAGTACTTTAAGCTTTATTTTTTCCAGATGAAGTCTTACTATCGGAAAATGTCCGAATATCATTATAAATACAAGTGCGGCTTCTTTGTCCGCAGTTATGAAAAGTGAAAGTATACCTACTGATATGTAAGTCAGCCATGCCCAGCTCAGACTTACTTCTTCTGCTATAATCATAAGCAGTATTCCTGCAATCATCGGCAGAATCAGATAGAACACAGGCATGATTCCCGAAAGGAACATACACAGCAGGCAGAGTGAAGATACTATTCCTCCAAGTGCAACCCTATAGCTTATATCCCTCATATTATTCTCTTCCCGTCGGCTGACTTTTTTCGCTTCTGAATGCCGTATGTCACCATTGAAAGCAGTTTATACGGTACAAATCTTGATGCAAATACTCCTGCACGAACTGTAAATTCTGGAATTGCGATAAGACTGCCCGAAAAAGTCTTTTTCAGAGCATATTCCGCAACATATCCGGGAGAAACAGGCTTCATACTGAATGTAACTCCCGCACGGTTATTAAAATTAGTATCAACAGGACCGGGACAGAGTACAGTTATTGTTACTTTCGACTTCTCACGGCGTAATTCTTCGGCAACTGCAAGAGAAAGACGTACAACATAATTTTTGGACGCATAGTATGATGACAGCAAAGGTCCTGTCAGGAATCCTGCCGATGATGCCACATTCAGTATTCTGCCGTGATTACGCTTTTTAAAGTCACAGAGAAAAAGTTTTGTAAGAATATGGACTGCCTTTATATTGACATTTATCATTGCAAGTTCATCATCAAGGTCTGTTTCGTCAAATCTTCCGAAAATTCCGTATCCTGCATTATTCACAAGTAAATCAATCTTCCTGTTTTTGCAAAAGTTATATACTCTGAATACGTCGCTTTCATCGGATAAGTCAGCCGTAATAATTTCAGTTCTTCCGAGTTTTTTCTGTAATTTCTTCAGCATATCCTCATTTCTGCCCGTAAGAACAAGTTCCCAGCCTTTTTTACTCAAATTTTCAGCAATACATCTGCCTATTCCTGATGTTGCACCTGTAATCAATGCTTTCATAAATATCACCTCATATAACTAAAAATATCATCATCGAGTGAATCAATCCCGAAAAGAAAGAGAAGCTGTTCGTAGTCATCGGGATTAAGAAATTTATTTAAATCTTTCTCCATACAGTCAGGCGAAATAAATGCAATTTCATTATAATGCTGTGTAAGAAACGGTATAAAGCATGATGCATAGTCATCACCTATTACAAGCAGTTTCTTATTATTGTTTATGTTTGTCTGTATTCTTATAAGCGGAAGTTCTTCTCCGAGATAAAGGCTGTACATATCATCTGATTCAACAGCCTCTCTATCATAAAGACTTTTTCGGTACATCATGCCATTATTGTCATATCCCTTACAGTCTATTATCTCAGCACCGCCTGAATATTCGTAAATATCAAGCAAATCAGGCTTTGATTCCATATAATGCGTTTTGCTGTAAAGATTTCCCATGTAACTATCGGTTATATGTTCGATAGTGTATTTATCATACGAAGCAGGCATGAATCCCAGTTTCTGTATAACAGTTCTGTATACACAGAATGCACCATAACTCGTCCATTTTGAATCGCTTCTGTAATAAATATAATTATTGCTGAGCATTTTAAGAATATTATATGCATCTATTTTACGTATATCCGAATCAAGATTTGAATAAAGACTGTCAATCTGCTGTTTTTCGGTTGATTTAAGAAGATAAGCCGGCAGCATATTGCCATATACTCCCGAAGATGTAGGAACGGCAACGAAATATACAGCACCGTCATAATTTTTTACAAATTCATTTACTGCCTGTGCAGAATTTTCCGTACTTCCTCTTGCTGATACATCAGCAGAAAGAAGTCTGTTTTCCGAGATATAAACGTCATTTATAATGCTTTCGCATATTCCTGATTCAAGTCTTGCACTTGCTGCAATCCATTTATCTCTGAATGCAAAATGGTCAGCAGTACAGACAGTCAACTGTTTGCCGAAATTACCATCAAGAAAATTTTCCCACGTAATTTCAGGAAATTCAGCAGGCTGTCTGTTTTCATTAACGTATTTTTCGGACTTTGATTCAAAAAGTGTCATGATTGAAAATAATATAATAAATACAAGCAGCAGCAATGCCGATATTTTATTTGAAATTTTCATATGAATCCTCCTATAGCTGTATCAGGATATTTTCCGAACTTCCCGTATACGAAATAAGTGCAGTACATACAGCAAAAAGAATAATCGTGACTATGGGAGAAAATACTGCTGTTATAAATCTGAAACGTGTTCTGCTAATTCTTGCTGTCATATTTCTTAATAAGTCCGTTGATGTGTAAATTGCCACAAGCAGAATTATTATATAGGATTTCAGGAAATATGCTGTAAGAGAATCAACAATCACTTTATTTCCCCCAATCATTGCCCGAAGATAATTAAATGATTCACTGATATTTTCACAGGAGAGAAATACTGTCAGAATTGTTATCACCACAAAAGTGTAAATTATTCCTGTTGATTTAAGCATTCTGATATTTTTCAGCTTTCCTTCAATAATTATGGCAAGTCCCATAAGAAATCCCCATATTATACCATTAAGATTGAATGTATACAAGAATCCGAGCAGAGTCCATACACAGACTGCTGTGAATCCGTTTATATACTTTGAATTTATCACTGAATGTAATGGGTGAACTGCATATTTTCTGAACCACTGTATAATCTGAATGTGCCACTTTGCCGAAAAATGACGTATTCTGCTGCTGAAAAGAGGATAATTGAAACTCTGAGGAAATCTGAATCCGAAACAATATGAAATTCCGATTCCCATATCCGATATGCCCGAAAGAGTAAAATAAATACACAGAATATATGCAACAGCTCCGAGCCATGCCGTAAGTACAGGAAGATTTCTCACGTCTATACTCTTTATTACAGAATACAGCATGAAAAGAGTATCAGCAACAATAATTTTCTTCACAAGACCTTTTACAAAAAATTCCATGCCCGTACCAAGTTCACTTAATCTCACTTTACGCTTTCTACATATTTTCAGAAAATTATCATAGCTGACTACCGGACACATCAGAAGTCGTGTGAACATCATTATAAAAAGTCCGAGACGAATAAAATTGATTTCTGCTCTTATTCTGCCTTTGTATACATCAATAAGATAGCCTGTCGCCGAAAGTGTGAACAGTGATATTCCAAACGGGAAAAATCCTTCGCTAAAACCAAAAGGCTTATGAATCCATGCAAGCATTTCCATTCTGAATGACAAAAGTGATATTATATTAAATATTATTCCGATTGCAAATGGTATACTGCTGAATTTCCCATATTTTGATTCTTTCCATTTCAATTTATATGTGAGACGTGCAGAAGTATAATTTACAACGGTATAAATCAGCATGAAAAACAGAAATTTAAGACTGAAAAATCCACAGAAAACTATACTGAGCAGAAAAAGAGATATATCTTTTAATTTTTTCGGAGTAATAAAATAAACCGCAAGGGATAGCGGAAAAAATCCGTATATAAACAACAGACTGCTATATGTCATGTTTTTTCTCCTCTAAACAGCAGACTTTTATTGCAAGTTCATCAGCAGTCATCATGGTGTTGAGTACTTCCAGTAATGCACCTGACGAAAGAAGTGACGGAAGTCCGAGTGATTTCTGAAGTTCTTTTCTGAGAAAACTGCTGTTATTTCCGCCACTGAGTCCGAGTTCATACAGTGTGAATTTTGTAATATCGGGCGGTACAGTTCTCTCGGAAGATATTATTCCCGCTTTTTCAAATGTGGCAAGAAGTGTATGGACATCGATACCCTCAACACCGAGTTTTCCTTCAGCAGATGCGGTTCGCTTGCGTTTTTCCTTGCCGAAAATGTCAGGAATGTGGACATTCTTTATACTGCCTTTTTTTACAGCACCCTTGATATATCCACGTATTTTTCTGCCTGCACTGTCGGAATCCGTAAGAATTATTATACCCGTCTTTTCAGCATAGTATCTTATAAGCTCCAACTTTTCAGAATCCTTGAAAATTCCGAAACCATTTGTAACTATAATAACCGCATCAATAATTGACGAAAGTTTTATTTTGTCATATTTCCCCTCTACTATAATAGCTTCATCTATCTTAATCATTCTTTGCTCCTGTTTTTTGAAGTAACAAGCATTTTTGTTATTGCCTGCTCGATTGAAACACGTGGGTCTGAGGCGGACGAATTTAACTGCATTGTCGTATCTCTAAGTATGATAATACATTCCCTGAGATGCTCAATGCTCATGCGGTAACTGTCACGGAATGCATTTCTTACAACAAAAGTTCTTTTTCCGTAATCAAAATCAGAAGCCATTCTTTCGGGTGTTGCTCCCGATTTCTTCGCACAGACCGCACGATACATATCAATAAAAGCTCCTGTTATTGCATAAAGCACTGCTACTCTATTATCACTGTCAACATTCAGTTCATTAACTGCCTCGAATGCCTCTCTTGCATTCATTGACGCTACTGCATTTGCCAGATTGTAAACAGTTGTATCATTCTGCACATAGACAAGTTCATGAATCATAGACTTGTCTATTTCCCTACCGTCCGCATAGGAACATAATTTCTCGATTTCGTTGTCAATTGCAAGTTCATCACAAAGGCACATCTCTGCAAGTTCTCTGCTGTTTTCAAGGGATATAAGTCCGCCGTGTGCCGAAACTTTTGATGCAATTATTTTTGAAAGTTCAGTCGGAGTTTTTATCGGAAATTCGCATACTGTACCGTTTTTTGAAATAAAATCGGCAAGTTTTTTATTCTTATCCTTGATTATATTCTGATTGGTCTTAAAATCTTTCTGAACTTTTACTTCAAATCCCGTGACATTAAAGACAACAACAGTCTGAGACGGAATATTTTTCAGTATTTCAAGAAGTTTTTTTGTAATATCGTCCGCACTCCGTCCCCTCATATCATCAAATGGCTTTTCACAATTATAGTCATTTATCAGAACACAGTTGTATTCCGACATCATCGGAAACTGCTGAACAATATCGGAAAGTTCAGATATGTCAAGCTTCCTACCGTTTATTCGAGTAAGTGCAAAATCCTCATTGTCTCCGACAGCCGCTTTTATTATCTTCTTTGTCATTTTTTCAACACCTGCAACATCAGCACCGAAAATATAATAAATTCTGTTCAGTTCACCTTTTTTCAATGCAGAAGCAAGAGTTTTCGAATCAAGTTTTGCCATATAGTCTCCTTATAATGTATTTCCCTTTGTCAGACAGAATAATCTCAAAATTATTCATATCATTAAGATAAATACTGCTGTCGTAAATCCGTGTATTTTTATTAATACTGCCATAGTATATATTAAGTCCGTCATTATGTATATTATCTTTGGCAGGAGAAAAATTTACTTCACATTCACCATAACAAACCGACAGAATATTATCATTATATGAAATACTGTAATTACATGAATCATATGAAAATTCCGAATTTTCGAGCAATTCAAGTCTGCCGCTGCAAATATCGGTATCTTTTGACGTGAAACGTCTGTCTGTTCTGAAAGGCATTAATTCCGTTTCGTATATAATATCCTGTGATGCGGTATTTTTAGTCAGAAGCAGTGTATCTACAGTACTTCTGCTGTTTTCCGAAAGATATTTGCGTACATACTTGGCAGAACGATAATGACCGCTTAAATCAATTATATCAGTTCTACCATTGTGCAGTACTGCAACAGCGGAATTATTCCCATTTCCCAGCACTGCAATAATCATACTTTTATCCCTTATTTTCCCATATATTACAAGCGTACATGAACAGACGGCAATCGATACAGCTATAGAAATTGCAGTAATCCGTCTGCTTTCCCTGAAAAGAAACAGGCAGACAGTTATAAATCCCGACAACATTAACAAAGTCGGAAAAATACCGTTCATGCGTGATATACACAGAAAATCAACTGATGAAATCACATTGGAAATATAAATCACCAGCTTGATAAAAATATCAGCAATATACAACAGAAAATTAAAAATTCCGCCTGTAAACACATAAAGCAAACCTGAAATCATAGCCAGTGTACAAAGCGGAATAAGCAGAATATTGGCGAATGGCGAAACAAGAGATGTTTCATCAAAATAATACATACTTACGGGTATTACAGAAAGTGTTGTGCATATACCGATTACAAGTGTAGAAATAAATTTTTCATCAGTTTTATCAGTCATATACCGTCCGAAAACCGCAATGCCGAAAGTTCCCGAGATTGACAGGATAAATCCACTGTCATATACAGAATAAGGCTTTGCAATACTTATAATCAGTGCGGCGACCGCAATTGAATTCAGTGAATCGTTCTGTCGTCTGAAAAAACTTGCTGAATACATAATATCAAGCATTATCGTAGCTCTTATTGCCGACACGGGACAATCTGCAATTACTATGAATATCAGCAAAAATAAATTAACTGCACCAAATCCGACAAATTTATTTACTTTCAGCTTGTTCATACTCCGCATGATTATTGATGCAATGATTGAAACATGAAGTCCTGAAACGGCAAGAACATGACCTATTCCGCTGCGGTAAAGAGAAGTTTTTGTATTATCGTCAAGATACTGCTTTTCTCCGAAAATCATTCCCGCAAGAAATCCGCCCGAATCACTGCCGATATTACAGCAGATTCTGCTAATCATATTTTCACGGAATGCATCAAGCATTTTCTTTATCTTTGCCGAATCTGTATAGTTTACATCAATATCTTCCGCACCATCTACACTGAGAAAAATATGACGTGATTTATAATACGTTTTTGTATCAAAAAGATAATCGCTTTCAATTTCCTCAAAAGTACAGTTTTCCAGTGTAATAATATCGCCGTATTCCGCACCTGTTTCATAACAATAGAAAATTATATTTGCTTTCTGTTTGCCGTTTATAATGCCGCTGATTATATAAGATGCCCTGTCGCCTTCATAGACTTTATAATCGGTTACTCTACCCGAAAAACTGCCATTGATTCCCGCAAAATCCGTTACGGCACAATAATTTCTGAGTGTATATGTCATACTGACTGTAACAGCGGCAAGAAACGAAAAAATTATTATATATAAATCAAAGCGACTGAAATTCCTTACTTTTGCGATAACGACAACAATCACGGAAACAGCCGCAAGTATAATAAAACCGTATATATTTATAAAAAATGAAGCGAAAAACAATCCCGACAGATATGCCGATGATACACCGACCATTTTTCGTTTCATTTAAAGAAAAGAGGCAGTTTTTCAAGAAAAATAATATCAGTTCTGTCTGCTGCATCTCCCTCGGCAAGTACAGCAGCTTTTGCGGAAATATTTCCGCCTGCACCTGAAACAAGTTCCTCAAGTGCTTTCAGGGATTCGCCCGTGCTGATTACGTCGTCAACCACAAGAACATTCTTTCCCTTAATTATTTCAGCCTTTTCAGCAGAAAGATAAAGAGTCTGTTCGCTTGCAGTTGTAATTGACTTTACAGTAACTGCCACAGGGTTGGTCATATAAAGCTTGATGGACTTTCTTGCAACAATATAAGGCTTTCCGCTTTGACGTGCCATTTCGTATGCAAGCGGTATTCCCTTTGATTCAGCAGTAAGTATAACATCAAATTCAGGACATTTCTTTAAAAGTTCCTTAGCGGAAGCAACAGTGATTTCAACGTCTGAGAACATTACAAATGCCGCAATATCAAGCTTTTCATTAAGAGGGCAGAGCGGAAGCTCACGCTCCAGCCCTGCTATTGTCATTTTGTAAGTATCTGCCATAGTATACCTCATTCAGTCCTGCCGAGCGATTCAGCACCCCAGCCCATTTTTACTCCTGCAAGCATATGGAAGTGCAGATGCTTTACAGTCTGACCCGCATCGTCTCCGCAGTTGTTGATGATTCTGTAGCTTTCGATTCCCTCAGCCTTTGCGATTTTTGCAGCAGCTTCAAATACTTTTGCAACAAGTGCGGAATTTGTCTCATCAATCTCATTTGCACAGCAGATATGCTGTTTCGGAATGATAAGATAATGCACAGGTGCTATTGGTGCAATATCCTTGAAACTGTACACAAATTCGTCCTCATAGACTTTTGCAGACGGAATCTCGCCGTTTATAATTTTGCAAAATAAGCAGTCCATAATAATTCTCCTTTATTTAATAAATTCTTTAACGATTTCAGTAAACGAATTAACAGCCTCATCGGTCTTGGCAATATCGCCGATACCTGCCATCGCACTGTCAGGACGACCGCCGCCCTTACCGTTTGTCAATGCAGATACTTTCTGTACAAGCTTTCCTGCGTGTGCACCCTTTTTCAATGCACCTGCCGTACATACACAGTAAAGTGTACCCTTTGAGCCGTTTACTCCTGCAAAGAGTACAATAATATCTTCCTGTCTGTCCTTTACGCTGTCGCCCATTTTGCGGAGTGCATCGGGTGCAGTACCGTCCATTCTTGCGGAAACAACCTTGACTCCGTTTATCTCATCTGCATTATCGAACATAGCCGCAGTCTTTGCATTTGCCATCTGCTGATTGAGACTTTCAAGCTGTTTATCCTTTTCTTTGAGTTCGGCAGTTACAGCGGCACACTTCTCTGGAAGTTCATTGATATTTGCAAGTTTAAGTGCCTTTGCGGATTTGATAACAGTATTTCTGTATTCGTTCAGCAAATCAAGAACTCCTGTTCCGGTTACTGCTTCGATACGTCTCACGCCTGCCGCAACAGAACTTTCCGAAACAATTCTGAAAAGTCCTATCTGCGATGTATTTGCTATATGAGTACCGCCGCAGAATTCAACCGACTTACCAGCGGTAACAACACGGACTGTATCACCATATTTTTCGCCGAAAAGTGCCATAGCACCGAGTTTCTTTGCATCTTCAATCGGCATTTCAACCATAGTTACATCAATGGCTTTCATAATTTCAGCATTTACAAGATTCTCAATTTCCGAAAGTTCTTCGGAAGTAACAGCACTGAAATGATTGAAGTCGAAACGACAGGCTTTTTCATTGACAAGCTGTCCAGCCTGATGAACATGGTCACCAAGAACCTGACGGAGTGCATACTGGAGAAGATGTGCAGAAGTATGATTTCTCATAATTGCGAATCGTCTGTTTTCGTCAATATCAGCAGTAACTTCCGCACTCTTGCAGATTGTACCCTCAGTAACTGATGCAATATGCAGGAAATGACCCTCAGACTTGATTGTATCAGCAACTACTGCTGTGGACGAACCGTTGAAAATTGTACCTGTATCTCCTGTCTGTCCGCCGCTTTCAGCATAAAATGGAGTTCTGTCAAGTACGATTACAACATCATCGCCCTCATTAGCGGATTCAACTTCCTTGCCGTCCTTATAAATTGCAAGAACTTCTGCGTCCTTTACTGTAAATCCCGAATAGCCTGTAAAAACGGTTTTCGGAGCATCAACTTTTATACTGTTGTCTGCCCATGATGAGCCTGCTTTTGCAAGATGGTCTGCCTTGGCTTTTGCACGCTGTTCCTGTGCAAGTTCTCTGAATCTGTCAAAATCAACAGACAGTCCTTTTTCCTCACAGATTTCGATTGTCAAATCAATCGGGAAACCGTATGTATCGGAAAGTCTGAATGCATCGTCACCCGAAAGAACGGTTTTATTCTGTTCAGAAAGTGCAGAAATAAAGCCGTTGAGCATTTCAGTACCCTTATCGACTGTTTTAGCAAAAGCTTCTTCCTCAACACCAATAATCTTCTTGATATAGTCACGCTTTTCAGCAAGTTCAGGATATGCACCTGCATTTTCGTTTATTACAGTATCACATACTTCGCAAAGGAATGGTCTGCTGATTCCTAAAAGTCTGCCGTGACGTGCGGCACGTCTGAGAAGTCGGCGGAGAACATAGCCTCTGCCCTCATTTGAAGGCATAATTCCGTCGCCTACCATGAAAGTTGTACTTCTGATATGGTCTGTGATTACACGGAGTGAAACATCTGTTTTTGCATCTGTTTTATATTCAATTCCTGCAATGGACGAAATATGTTTCATGATATTCTGGACTGTATCGACTTCAAATATATTGTCAACATTCTGCATAACACAGGCAAGTCTTTCAAGTCCCATACCCGTATCAATATTCTTGCTTGCCATTTCGGCATAATTTCCGTTGCCGTCACTGTCAAACTGGCTGAAAACAAGATTCCATATTTCAATGATATTATCCTTGTCGCCCTCTGATTCAAATCCTGCACGGTCAAGTTTTCTTCCGCCGCCTACACGGTCAAAGTGAATTTCACTGCACGGACCGCATGGACCTGAGCCGTGTTCCCAGAAATTATCTTTTTTTCCGAGACGGATAATTCTGTCATGAGGTATTCCGATATTCTTTTCCCAGAGATGTTCAGCCTCGTCGTCACTCTCATAAATTGTAATCCAGAGACGGTCAGCAGGAATTTCAAGTACTTCTGTAAGAAATTCCCATGCCCAAGCAATAGCATCGGGCTTGAAATAGTCACCGAAAGAGAAATTGCCGAGCATCTCAAAATAAGTGCCGTGACGTGCGGTTTTTCCGACACTTTCAATATCGGGAGTTCTGATACACTTCTGGCAGGTTGTAACTCTCACATTCGGCGGTACAGCCTGTCCGAGAAAATATTTTTTTAAAGGTGCCATGCCTGAATTTATCAGGAGCAGACTTTTGTCGCCCTGAGGAACAAGAGAAGCACTCGCCATTCTTGTATGGTTCTTGCTTTCAAAAAACAAAAGATATTTTTCACGAAGGTCATTAAGTCCTGTCCACTGCATATTAATATTACTCCTTTAAACAGTAAAAAGTTATAACTATAGGCAGAAATGCCTGAGTTCATACATTATTATTATAGTGTTATTTGCAGAAAATGTCAATAGTTTTTTTAAAATTGGAGTGGGCTAAAATTTCAGGCTATTAATCCCTCCTTCTACTTACTCCCTTTAAAATTCACCCGTTCATCATCATATCAACAATTCTGCTGAATATGGGTGCGGCAGAGTCATTACCATAACCGCCGTCCTCAACAAGTACGGTTATAGCATATCTCGGAGAACTTGCAGGATAAAATCCCGTTACCCATGCGTTGCAGAGTTCTTCACCGTTTTCATCAAAACGACCTGTTTGGGCAGTTGAAGTCTTGGCAGCTGTGCGGACATATCTTGCGGCGGAATTGGAGTTTTCATTATCATAGACGGCTGAAATCATAAGTTTGCGGAGTTCTTTTGCTTCATCAGATGTCATTATTCTTGATTTCTGCAAGGATTTTTCATTGCCCACTGTTTCGCCGTCAACAGTAACTCCACGGATAAGACGGAGCATGATAAGTTCACCTCCGTTTGCTATTGCACAGGTCATCTGATTTATCTGCAAGGGAGTTGCAGTAAGTTTTCCCTGCCCGAACGAAAAATTTGCCAGTTCGGCAGGTACAAGAAGTTCATCTACAGTTGGAAGAACTCCTGCCGATGAAATCATTCCCGCACACAGGAAAATTTCTCTGCCGAATCCGAAAGAATATGCAAGACTTCTGAACTTCGGAATATCCAGACAACTGCTCA
>JAIDNR010000214.1 GCA_029063695.1 Ruminococcus sp. | reverse complement strand
ACACCTATTAAGTCGTCGGCAGCGTCAGATGTGTATAAGCGCCAGATATATCTGCAACCGCATCATGCTGATTCATGCCGAATTCATAGCATATATATCCGCCTGTTTTCAGTGAATTTTTCCATATTTTTGTTATTGACCTGTAAAAGTCAAGTCCGTCTGTTCCGCCGTACAGTGCTTCGGCAGGTTCAGCCTGCACTTCTTTCTGCAAATCCTGCATTTCATCTGCCGTGAGATATGGCGGATTGCTTACTATTATATCAAAATCCCTGAATTTATCGGCATTTTCAGGTATCAGTACATCAGCTTTCACTGCTTTTACATCAGATTTGTTTATCTTAATATTTTCCTCAAGATATTCAAATGCCTCGTCCGACTTTTCAACAGCATAAACAACGGATTGTGGAATTTCCTTGTCAAGCGTTATTGCAATACAGCCGCTTCCGCTGCACAAATCAAGAATTTTCGGCGACTTCATGTTATTTTTTCTGACTATATCAAGTACGTTTTCAATCAGAGTTTCAGTATCGGGACGTGGTATCAGTACGCCCTCGCCGACTCTGAAAGTATATTTCCAGAAATCCCATTTGCCTAAAACATATTGCAAAGGCTTCCCCTCGCAACGATGTTCAATATCGTTATATATTTTATAAATATGCGAGCTGTCAACTTCCTCATTCGGCTTGAAAAGTGGATTTCTTTCTTTTAATATGTCCTGAAAAATGCACATTGTATCAAATTCGGCATCGTCAATTTCATGCTCATTCAATTTACGCACGCAGTCTTTGTACAATTCAAGCCGGCTTACCATTTGTCCTCCTCTTTATCTTCGGGAATGCAGACTTTAAGCGCAGTGATTGCAATTTCAATCATACTGTCGTCGGGTTCCCGTGTGGTAATTCTCTGCATGAGAAGTCCGGGAGCTGAAAGTATTTTTGTAAAGATATTATCATGAGTTCCAGCAAGTCTTATGCACTCGTATGATATGCTTACAACAAGAGGAAGCGTGATTATACTTACAAGCGACCTCTGCCACCATACAAGTCCCTTCGGCACAAAGCACATAACAAATATACCTATAATCAGGACAATAAATATAAAACTTGTTCCGCACCGCTTGTGAAATCTCGTCTGCTGACGCACATTCTCGATAGTCAACGGAAGCTCCGCTTCATGACAGGCAATTGTCTTGTGTTCCGCTCCATGATACATATACTGTCTTTTTATATCTTTCATGAGACTTACAGCCCACATATAAAGCACAAAAAGTGCGATTTTTACTATACCTTCCAGTATTGAACGCACAACGCCCATATTTTGTATATCCGGAATAAGCCCAACAAGAAATTTCGGAAGCACAAAAAACAGTCCCATTGCTATTACAATACCTAAAACCGAACCTATAATCATGATTATATCCGTTGCTTTTCCACTTAGCTGTTCTTCGGATTGTTCTTCTTCGGTCATCTGCTTCTCGGCGGATTTCATAGTATATTTATATCCCTTGATAAGTGATGATACAAAGTTGAAACAGCCTCTTATAAACGGAGTTTTTTTATACCACGGAGCTTTTTTGCCATTATTTTCGTCCCATGTTTCAAGGTCAATAGTACCGTCGGGGAGACGGCACGCCATTGCACCTTTAGTCGGACCAAGCATCATTATTCCCTCAATGAGTGCCTGACCGCCTATCTTAGATTTGAATTTTTCTTTTGACATCTTTTTCCGTCTCCAATCCTTATTTTGTAGGAAGTGTTATTTTAACCTGTGTACCCTTGCCCTCGCCTGCACTTGAAATATCCATAGTACCGCCGTGCATTGCTATAATCTCGTCCGCAACTGCAAGACCGATTCCTGAACCACGCCTTGTATGATTCGCTTTATAGAATTTCGTCTTTACTTTAGCCAAATCGGATTCTTTTATTCCACAGCCCGTATCAACTACAGTCACGATTATTTTATTGTCTTTAGACCTTGCCTTTATCGTAACCGTATCGCCCGATGATGAATACTTCACGGCATTGTCAATTATATTGATAAAAACCTGACGTATTCTGTTCTTATCGCCGAAAACAAACGGAAGCATTTCCGGCTCATCATAGATTATGCTGATATTCTCACGTCTCGCCTTGTCACTGTAGATAAGCACAGCATCACCCAGTTCGGCAAGAATATCCATGTTGGCATTCTGCAAAGTGAAATGACCGTTCTGCATACGTGAAAAGTCAAGGAGTTCTTCAACCATCTGAGAAAGCCGCTCGGTTTCGTTTACAATAACTCCTACACCCTTTTTCATGGTATCGGGATTTTCTCCGCCGTCTACCATTAGAGTTTCCGCCCAGCCTTTTATTGCGGTAAGTGGAGTTCTCAGTTCGTGTGAAACAGAAGATATAAACTCATTTTTCATTGCTTCTGCTGACGACAATTCGTCCGCCATATGATTTATAGCTGTGCATAAGTCGCCTATTTCATCATCGTTGTTGCTTTCAATGCGGACAGAAAAATCACCCATAGCAAATTTGCGTGTTATACCGCTTATCTGACGGATAGGCTTGACAATTGAGCCTGCAAAATAAAGACCTGTCACGACAATAATCAGTATAATCGCCATACAGACGGCTGTAATGAACATGATATAGCCCTGAATGGTATTATCAATTTCCGTAAGGGAAGTTACCATGCGGACTGAACTGTATTCACTGTTGAACGGAGAAAGCGGAACTGATACGGCAAGTATTTTTTCTCCGCCCGTAAGTCTGCCTATATAGCTCCCTTCACCTTCCTCCATAGCCTGTTCATAGTCGGGCATAACGGAATCCTCGTCGGGTGAAAATCCTGAAGAAGTAAGCACAACACGTCCTTTAGAATTGATTGCCATAAGTTCTATTTTGTCTTTTTCGTTGAAAGTTTCAAGCATATTTCTCATTTCAGATGAAAAATTAGCGGAACTGTCCTGCGAATGTATACTCAGAACGCTTGTTACCGCATTTATCTTTGAAACAAGATACTGCTTTGCGGAGTTGTAATAATAACTCTGAACTGCATAAATTACTATCATTTCGATAACAAGCAGAGCAAGGATAATAACGCCAAGATTATTGAATATCCAGCGTTTGGTTATACTTTTTTTAGCCATTACTGCATATCATTCCATTTATAGCCATATCCCCATATTGTTATGATATATTTAGGACTTGAAGGCTCTTCTTCTATCTTCATTCGGATTCTTCTGATATTTACATCAACGATTTTATCGTCACCATAATAGCTTTCTCCCCATATATGATTCAGAATACTTGCACGGTCAAGAGCTGTATTCTTGTTATTCATGAAATATTCAAGAATCTGATATTCAACCTGTGTGAGTTCAATTGGTTCACCGTTTTTTGTGACGGTACGGCTTTTGAGATTAAGCACAAACGGACCGCTTTCAATGACGGACTGCTTTTCGTTCTTTATAAAACTCATACACACACGGCGGTATATTGCATCAACTCTCGCAGTAAGCTCAGACGGCGAAAACGGTTTTGTGATATAATCGTCCGCACCAATCATAAGACCGCTTACCTTGTCCATTTCCTGAGTTCTTGCAGTAAGCATGATAATTCCAATAGTGGAACTTTTTTCCCTGATTTTCTTGCACACAGTAAAGCCGTCAATTCCGGGCATCATAATATCAAGAAGAACGATATCAAAATTGCCGTGTTCGGTTTCAAATGTTTTCAGTGCGGCTTCACCGCAGTTGACATCAACAACATCATATCCCGCACGCCTGAGATTTATAACAATAAATTCACGGATTGTATCTTCATCTTCGCATATCAGAATACGTTTCATAATAAGTCACTCCCTTATATTAATTTTTATAAACAAATCCTATGGCAACATCAGACTGAGTTAAAGATAAGTCATTATCGACTGACGGCGGAATGTATGCAAGATATGATGAATCACCCTTTGTTCTGAGAAGCATATAACCCGTATAAAGCCTGTCCTCACGTGAAGCCTCATCTTCCGCACAGTATATCCGCAGAAGTTCTCTGCCTATTTCGCCGTTTTCAGAACCCTTGTTATATTCACAGAAAACTATCTCGTCATTTATAGCATCTCTCTTTATTGTCACCTTATTACGCCATTTTTCAGGAAAAATAAAAATATATCCGTCGCCTATACTGTAATAAGAAGTGTATTTCAGTTCAAGCTCATTATTTTCATTGATATACAGCCAGTTTGTAAGATTAATCTGCTCACCTTCGGAAACATTCTCATATCCCAAAGAAATAGTCTGCACGGGTATTTCAAGCTGACCGTCGCCGTCAACATCATAAGAACTGCACCCCGACGGTCTGAGTGTTGCATTTGATTCCTCGGGACTGGAAAAAACTTTATGCAGACCCTTTTCGTCCATATAGATAATATCAGTCTGAATAAATCCCATACCAGAAACAGCATCTATATAAAGTCCCTTATTTCCGCTGTTAAGTTCACCGTAGCTTACATTGTCAAATTCCGTAAATCCTCCGCTGAGTTCAATATGTGACTTATGATACTTTCCCATACTGTCAAGTTTATAAGCTTTAGCGGCAGCAGGGTCACTGTTTGCCGAACCTTTCAGAAGCAGAAACTCATTGTCTCCGTCACGGTCAAGGTCTGTTACATCTATAAATGAATACGATTCGGAAAATGTGCTTTCAAGCTGTCCTGAACTGTAGCTGTAAATTGTAGCTATCCTTTCACTTCTGTTTATAAGGCTGCTTCCGATTATAACATTCATACGCTGATTTTCACCGAGCTTTGAAATTATAACACGCTCAATCTCAGAGCCATCGGCAGGTGTATCGTAAACAGAACGCCATTTCCCGTTATCGCTGTCAAGAATATTTATCCTGAGCGTATTTTCTTCAACGGCAAGACCTGTTTTTTCATAGAATACAACAGCTTCATTTCCGCTGTCTCCGTCAATATCCTCAACAATAAAAGCAGAAAGATACCTGCCCGATTTGGGATATTTCAGACTTATTGAATCACCGACGGCATCTGTAAGTGCACTGTAAATCTGCTCCTGCTCCAGACTGAGTTTGGGTGGTGACATAAGCGTATCTATGCTTGTACCAAATGCACAGCCTGTAAGCAGAATCATGATTAAAAAAACTGCTGTCAATCTGAATTTATGCATTCTTAATCAATGTCTGTTCCCTGTCCTCTAACTTCACATATTCAAGTTCTTTTGTGATAGCCTTATATGCAGGACGAATAATTCTGTTGCCTGTAAGAAGTTCTTCCATTCTGTGTGCAGACCAGCCTGCCATTCTTGCAACGGCGAAAAGCGGAGTGAAAAGTTCGTCAGGTATTCCGAGCATACGATAAACAAGACCCGAATACATATCAACATTTGCACACATAGTCTTTGAACTTCCCTTGACTTCTTTGAAAACTTCAGGAGTAAGACGCTCAACTGTTTCAAGAAGTCTGAATTCTGCTTCAATTTCTCTGCCCTTTGCAAGTTCAAACGCCTTTTTCTTGAGAATAACAGCACGTGGGTCAGAAATTGTATATACAGCGTGACCCATGCCGTAAATAAGACCCGACTTATCATTCGTTTCTTTTCTGATAGTACGACGCATATAGTCAGCAACTTCGCCTTCATCTTCCCAGTTCTTTATGTTAGCCTTGAAATTGTCAAGCATATTGATAACCTGAATATTAGCACCGCCGTGCTTAGGACCTTTGAGTGAGCATATAGCAGACGAATAAGCAGAATACGGGTCTGTTCCCGATGAAGTAAGTACACGGCAGGTAAATGTTGAATTATTGCCTCCGCCGTGTTCAGCCTGCAACATAAGAAGTGTATCAAGCATCTGTGCTTCTTCTTTTGTATATTGTCTGTCAGGACGGAGCATTGACAAAATACACTGCGCCGTATTTTCGTCATAATTGATAGGGTGCATAATCATGCTCGCATTGTCAAACATACGACGTTTAACCTGATAGGCATTCACCATTATCACAGGGAGTTTCGCAATAAGACTTACTGCTGTTCTCATTTCGCTTTCAAGTCCCTTGTTCTCGCAGTCATCATCGTATGAATAAAGTGCAAGAACCGAACGTGCAAGTTTATTCATGATATTATTTGATGGAGCTTTGAGAATCATATCTTCAACAAATCCGCTCGGTAAGTCTCTTTTAAGAGAAATGTATGTAGAAAAGCTGTTCAATTCTTTCTGTGTTGGAAGATGACCGAAAAGAAGCAGGAAAACAGTTTCCTCAAATCCATATCTGTCCTCAGACTCAACATTTCCGACAATATCATTGATATTATATCCTCTGTAGATAAGCTGTCCCGGAATCGGCTCAACTTCACCCTCATTGAGAAGATAACCATGAACATTGCAGATATTTGTGATTCCTGCAACCACACCTGTGCCGTCACTGTTGCGAAGTCCTCTCTTAACATGATATTTTTCATAAAGATTTTGTTCTATAGCAGAATTTTCTGAAAGGTTTCTGCATAAACCTGTAATATTAGCACCTGAAATAAATGAAGGCATACTACCACACTCCTGTTTATAGATTCATATTTAAATTATACACTATTTTTCAGGCTATGTCAATCTTTATATTTTATACAAGGAGAAAAAAATGAAAAAAATAATACTTTCCGTTGTTATGATTGCAGTCTGCTCTGCTGTAATTCCTGCAATATCTGCCTGTTTATCGGGCGATACCGTTTCAGTTCCCGAAAAAAGCTCCTCTGATGTTATCATAAAAGAATATATTTTCGATGAAACAAATATTCCCGAAATTTCAGATGAGCCTTATAAAGTTCTTGATATTTCAAGCGGACAGGTTCTTGATGTTTCCGTCCGTGATTATGTGATAGGTGCTGTATGTGCGGAAATGCCTGCATCATTTGAACCTGAAGCCCTCAAAGCTCAGGCAGTAACTGCCCATACATACGCTGAAAGACAACGTATAACAGAAAAGGAAAATCCATCATCTGAACTCTGCGGAGCTGATTTTTCCAATGATACATCAAAGTATCAGGGATATTTCACGGACAGCCAGATTAAACACTATTTCGGCGATAATTATGACGAATACTACAAAAAAATAAGCAGTGCGGTTGATGAGGTACTGCCTTATATTCTCACTTTCAACGAAGAACCTGCAATAGCCGCTTTTCACTCGATGTCATCGGGAAAAACTGAAAGTGCTGAAAATGCGTGGGGAACTCCTGTAGAATATCTTATTCCTGTTGACAGCAGTTATGATACATCTGCTCCACGATACATGGAAGAAGTAAGCATCGACAAGGCTTTTCTGAAAAACTGTCTTGAAACTTCATTTGAGGGAATAACTCTCGGCGATAATATGACAGAGTGGGTTATTCCTGCCGAAATATCCGATTCTGGAACAGTACTTACAGTCCGTTCAGGAGATATGACAGTCACGGGAAATGACATCAGAACGGCACTTGGACTGCGTTCAGCCGATTTTGAAGTTGAATACACAGACGACAAGGCAATTTTTACTACAAAAGGATTCGGTCATGGTGTAGGAATGAGCCAGTATGGTGCAAATGCTATGGCATCTGAGGGAAAAACATGGCGTGAAATTCTTGAACATTATTATACAGGGTGTAGTATATCAAAAGTAAGCGTAAACTAACATTTTAAGGGTTTACAAAAGTTAACAACCCTACAATTTTTTTGTAAAAGAGTTATAATATAATATGTTCAGATATTTTAGCAAGGGAGGGAATGTCTATTAAAACAGTAGAAATTTTTTCTGACGGTGCGTGCAGCGGTAATCCCGGTGCAGGCGGATATGGTACTATACTACGTTTCGGAAATATCGAAAAAGAACTTTCCGGTGGTGAATCCCATACAACAAACAACAGAATGGAGCTTATGGGCGTTATTGCAGGACTTTCCGCACTGAAAGAACCATGCAGTGTTATATTAACAACTGACAGCAGATATGTGGTTGACAGCGTAACGAAAGGCTGGGTATATAACTGGCAGAAAAAAGACTGGAAAATGACGGGCGGTGAAAGACCCAATGTTGACTTGTGGGAAAAACTCCTTCTGCTTCTGGATAAACATGATGTAACATTCAACTGGGTAAAAGGTCATGCGGGTCACCCCGAAAACGAACGCTGTGACAGACTTGCCGTTGAACAAAGAGATAAATATTCATTAATAAAGTGAGGAATTGAAATGGATAAAAGATTTATTTATGCCGATAATGCGGCAACAACTGCCGTTTCTGAGGAAGTCCTCAATGCAATGATGCCGCACTTCCGTGAAGCCTACGGAAATGCATCAAGCATATATGAACTCGGACGAAACGCACAGCGTGATATTGAAAACGCAAGAGCAAAAGTCGCAAAAGCTATCGGTGCAGACCCGAACGAGATTTTTTTCACGAGCTGTGGTTCTGAATCAGACAACTGGGCTATAAAGGGTACTGCCGAAAGAATGGCTAAAAAAGGAAAAAAACATATAATTACTTCCGTGTTTGAACATCATGCAGTGCTTCACACTACAGAATATCTCGAAAAACAGGGATTTGAAGTAACATATATTCCTGTTGACGAAAAAGGACTTATCAATCCCGAAGATATAAGAAATGCAATCCGTGAAGATACTGCACTTGTTACTATCATGTACGCCAATAATGAAATAGGTACAATTCAGCCGATTGACGAAATTGCAAAGATATGCAATGAAAAGAAAGTACTTTTCCATACAGATGCTGTACAGGCTGTGGGTCATGTTGAAATTGATGTTCACAGACAGGGAATTGATATGCTTTCGCTTTCAGGACATAAAATCCATGCTCAGAAAGGTATCGGTGCTTTGTACGTAAGAAAGGGTATCGCACTTCCGAATCTTATTCACGGAGGCGGTCAGGAGAGAAACAAACGTGCAGGAACTGAAAATGTACCTGCAATTGTGGGTCTTGGCGTTGCGATTGAATCCGCCTGCAAAAATATTGCCGAAAAAGCGGAAATTATTACCCCACGAAGAAACAGGCTTATTGACGGCATTCTGGAACTTCCTTATACTCGTCTCAACGGCGACAGGGACAAGCGTTTACCAGGTAATCTTAATATATCAATCGAGGGTATCGAGGGCGAATCACTTCTTCTTATGCTCGATATGTACGGAATATGTGCTTCATCGGGTTCTGCCTGCACGTCAGGTTCGCTTGACCCCTCACATGTTCTGCTTTCAATAGGACTTAAACATGAAATTGCTCATGGTTCACTCCGTCTTTCAATTGAGGAAGATATTACGGACGAGGACGTTGACTATATTCTCGAAGTTATCCCGAAAGTTGTTGACAGACTGCGTTCAATGTCACCTGTATGGGAAAAGATGATGAAAGGTGAAAGCTATGAATAATACAAAGCCGTGTATGAAAATTACACTCACCGATACAAAACCTTCGATTTTTGAGAGTAAAATAGGCGGACTTGGATATATTCCGCACGATAAAGATTTCCCGACTGACAGCAAGGGCAATCAGCTCAGACTGCTCGCTCAGATTGAGTGCGACAAAATTCAGCTTGACGGCTTTATGAAAACGGGTCTTTTGCAGTTCTGGGTTTTGAATGACGATGTTGCAGGCATGGAATGGGAGGACGACCAGACTAAACAGGACGGTTTTAGTGTTATTTACTATCCGGAAGTTGATAAAACCGTTACAAAAGAGGAAATAGAAAGTAAGTTCATGAAAAATGAATTTGATGATGATGATATGCTCCCTGTTCTTCGTGAATGTGGTATGAATTTTGAGAAGTCCGAAAACAGATTTATTGACTACTATCAGGAACTTCCTGAAGAAGTATATGATGAAAATACAGGGCATAAAGTAGGCGGTTATCCCTATTTTACTCAAAGTGACCCAAGAGACGAAAAAATGCTTGAATATTATGATTTCCTGCTGTTTCAGCTTGACACGGACTCTATCGGTAATGAAGATGTCGTTATGTGGGGAGATGCAGGAGTAGGAAATTTCTTTATAAACAGTGAAAAATTAAAAAATCATGATTTCAGCGATGTCCTCTATAACTGGGACTGCTTTTAAAGGAGAGTAAAATATTATGATGTACAGTGAAAAGGTTATGGACCATTTTTCAAATCCACGAAATGTAGGCGAAATCGAAAACGCTGACGGTATCGGAGAAATAGGAAATGCAAAGTGCGGAGATATTATGAAAATGTATCTCAAAATAGACAACGGTGTTATTACAGACGCAAAATTCAAGACTTTCGGCTGCGGTGCTGCTGTTGCCACTTCTTCAATGGCTACCGAACTTATCAAGGGCAAGTCAATTGATGACGCACTCAAGCTTACAAATGATGCTGTTGTTGAGGCTCTCGACGGACTTCCTGCCGTAAAGATTCATTGTTCAGTACTTGCTGAACAGGCTGTCCGTTCCGCACTTTCGGACTACTACACAAAACAGGGTATTGACCCTCTCCCGATTGTCGGTGAGATAAAAATGCCTGAAGAGTAAATTCATGGGACGGTTTTTACCGTCCCTTTTTCAACTTTTTCTATTGAATATTCCGCTTATTACCGGTACTGCTATACTGAATCCCAAAGCAACAAGAAGCTGATTTGAATCAAGTGCCACTGTTTCAAAAATCTTTTGTAACATCGGAATCATTACTGATGCGGCGAGTACCGCAAATGATACAAGAACCGCAAGTATCAGCTTTATGTTATTGAAAAGATTTATTCCGAATATTGAACGGTTTTCGGACTTGCATTCAAATACATGGATAAGCTGTGACATTACAAGCGTTATCAATGCGGCTGTACGACTTGCTTCAATAGTTCCTCCCATACGCATTACTATTACAAACGATGCAAGTGTGGAAAGTCCGATAAATATACCTCTGAATATTATTTTTGTCATAAGACCGCCTGCAAAGAATCCCTCTGTCGATTTGCGTGGCGGTTTATTCATTATGTCACTGTCGGGCGGTTCAAGTCCCAGTGCAATTGCAGGTAAGCCGTCCGTGACAAGATTGACAAGAAGAAGCTGTACCGGCATTAATATTATCGGCATTCCCATTAGAATACCAAGAAACATTGTAAGTACTTCGCCTATGTTGCATGAAAGCAGATAGCGGACGAATTTACGTATATTTGAATAAACACATCTTCCCTGCTCCACTGCGTTTACAAGTGTTGCAAGATTATCGTCAAGCAGTATTACGTCTGCCGCCTGTTTCGTTACGTCCGTACCCGTAATACCCATTGCCACACCAACGTCTGCTTCTTTTATTGCAGGTGCATCATTTACACCGTCTCCGGTCATGGTTGCTATTTCGCCCTTACGCTTGAAACTGCGTACAATTCTTAGTTTATGTACAGGTTCAACCCTTGCAAATACCGTATAATTATCTATACATCTGTCAAGCTGTTCGTCGCTGAGCTTGTCAAGTTCTGCACCTGTCATTGCCTTGCCGTTTTTAAGAAGTCCTGCTTTTCTTGCAATGGCAACAGCGGTATTTTTATGGTCACCTGTAATCATGACAGTCTTAACAGACGCATTTGCACACTTTCTGATAGCGACTCTTGCTTCCTCCCTCGGTGGGTCAAGCATACCTGCAAGACCCAGAAATACAAGATTTCCACGCTTTTCATCAAAGCTGTCTGATATACAGTAAGCAAGTGCAAGAACTCTCAATGCTTTATCTGACATTTCTATTACTTTTGCCGAAATCCTTTTCTTAACAGATGGAGTAATAGGAAGTAATTCGCCATTTCTGGTCATATACTGAGTACAGCGTGGAACTATCACTTCCTCTGCACCT
The DNA here is from genome assembly GCA_029063695.1 of Ruminococcus sp. Taxonomy (GTDB): domain Bacteria; phylum Bacillota; class Clostridia; order Oscillospirales; family Ruminococcaceae; genus Ruminococcus. The sequence continues at coordinate 10,673 of JAIDNR010000214.1, read as the reverse complement.
TTAAAATAAATCTTTTTATCGGAATGCTCCGCACAATGAACAGCCATAAATCTTGTTTCACTGTCGAACGGAAATTCCCTCAGTTTAGTACAATTCAGATTTTCTCTTGTTATACCCGCTTTTGCCGACGCAACAAGAAGTGCAATTTCTGTCGGGTCGCCCGTAACATTCCATTCGCCGCTGCCTTTGAGTGAACCTCTCCGCCGTCCTGATGATGCTTTTTCGGACGATATAACAGCAGTAGAACACATAACACCACATTTCAAAGATTCAACAAGTGCTTTTTCATTTATAGGATTGACAGCTTTTTCACCCTCTGTAACTTCTCCGCTGATACGATATCCCATTCCCGTAAAATTATAATTATTGTCAACTGTAGAAATTTCCGTCACTGTCATCTTGTTTTCAGTGATTGTACCTGTTTTATCCGAACATATAACAGATGCACAGCCGAGAGTTTCAACGCTGTGGAGTTTATTTACAAGTGCCTTTTGTTTCAGCATACGGCTTACAGCAAGTGCAAGTGCGATTGTAACCGTTGCAGGAAGTCCTTCGGGTATTGCTGCAATAGCAACTGTTATTCCTGTCATAAGCATTGTGAAAACGTCCTCGCCGTGAAGTACTCCTGCTCCGAAAACCGCAAAGCATACTATAAGACAGATTATCGCAACCATCTTGCCCAGTTCCGCAAGACGTTTCTGCAATGGAGTCATTTCTTTATCAATATCGGCAATAAGTTCGGATATATGACCCATCTGTGTGCGTGTACCTGTTGCAATTACTTTTGCACGGCAAGTTCCTTTTACGGCTGAAGTACCGCAGTAAATAATATTAGGCTTATTTATGCTGTTATCCGTATCACTTGCAAGCCCTGCTCTCTTTGCTGTGGGTTCTGATTCTCCTGTAAGTATGGATTCATCGGCAAAAAATCCTGCACAGTTAAGTATAACACAGTCCGCAGGTATTCTGTCCCCTGCTTCCAGTTCAATTACATCGTCCGTTACAAGTTTGGCGGCATCGATTTCTTTAAGTTTGCCGTCCCTGTAGCACTTTGCTGTGGGCGATGTCATGGACTTCAATGCTTCTAAAGTGTGTTCCGTGCGGTATTCCTGTATAAATCCGAGAATTGCATTAAGCATGACAATAAGTATAATCGTGACTGCATCTGACACCTCGCCGAGCAGTACAGATACAACGGTAGCGGCAAGAAGTATCATAACCATAACGTCCTTGAACTGCCCGACAAATATTTTTACTGCACTCGTTTTCTTTTTTTCCTCAAGGATATTAAGTCCCTCACTTTTCAGCCTTGCGGTCGCTTCCTTTTCTGTAAGTCCCATATAAAAATCACCTCTGATTAAACATGACAAATATATTTTTATTACAGAATATGCGGATTTATCCTGTGATATGCAAAAAACAAATTGACTTTATTTATGTGATATGGTATAATGAAAAAACAAACTTATATGGGGTGATTTTTATGAATCTGAAAAAGATTATCAGAAAAATACAGTTTATCTCATTTATTGTATCTCTTGTTGTGCTTGCCGTGAGTCACAGACTTTCGTGTATTCCTGCACCTGCAACGCTTAAATATGTGAATAACGAAATAGTTTCACATTCATGGCATGATTTCTATACATCAATTGTAGTAGTTATCCTGCTCGTCCAGCTTGCACTGTATTTTGCACTTATTATAGCTGATATTGTAAACAAAATCAGGAATAGAGTAAAGATATGTAGTTCGGTTTCCTTTACTGTATTTCTTGTCTTATTCAGTTATATTACATCAGGGTTCAGTCTTGCGTTTATGGACGATTTCTGGACGGACGATGACTATTATCCGCAGTGCTATATGTTTACGGACAATAAGCATACTATTGTAATTGAGGAACGTTCTTTCCTGCTGTATGGCGGAGGTACTATATATCAGATACACGATAATAATAATGCTTCTGTAATCGGTAGTATTTTCACTGATGACGGCGGAAGAAATCACGGCAGATACGATATAGAATGGTCTGAAATCGGTGCGGAAATAACATACGATTGCTGTGATACAGAGCATAGCAGACAAACCGAAAAAGTATATTTCAAGTAAAGCAAAAGCGTACCCAAAAAGGTACGCTTTTATAATTATTTTCTGTTTTTCCTGTTCACAAACAGAAAATTAAAATCCTGTCCTGCGATGAGATTTATATTTGCAATAACATAATCATCGTCCCAGTCATGTATATAGTATAAATCATATACACGTCCCTCGTCCGTATCCTTATAAAAAACAAATGCCTGATATTTGTTATCTTCCTTAATTACATCACTTTCGGGAAAATAAATCCACACAGTGCAGTCACTGTCGCTTTTTATCGAATACGCCTTTGAAGCAACTTCATGAGTAAAAAACTCGTTGTCCCAGTTTGCAGGATTATCAGGAGTTATTTCCCTGATATTCACACTTTCAGGCAAATCCTCCTCAACATAATAGTACATATTGTCAATTTTTCCGAGCGGATAGCTCCTCTTTAGCGTTTCGGATTTGTTCAGAGTGCAGTAGCTTTCAAGGTATATTGCCTCTTCCGCAACAGTCTTAAAGCCGTCGGATTTATAGGTATCTTCCGAACGATACGACAGAAGTGTAACATTGACCAGCTCACTTGCAAAGAAATCTTCCGGAAAGTCGTCTGTTGATACATCTGAAAAGTCCTTGCCTATGTACCTCGCATAAATACGACAGCTTTTTTCTCCGAACATTTCAGCAATATTTGTGCCGTCAAAATATGTCTGATACATATTCACGCACTCTCTTTCAAAAGAATCATAGGACGTTGAAACATATCCGCCTTTCATCTCTATATCAACAGGTTCGGGAATATATTTCTTCACATACTCACATAAATCTTCCTGCTGGTAATTATCATATCCATCAGTATTTTTACTTGCTCCGCTGATATATACTCCGAAATTCCTGTTATTGTAATTCATACGTACATAAACAGTCGTAAGAGGAGTACTGCTGAACATTCCATATTCACGTTCCTGCACAGCATCAGTTATTTCAGGCTCAAAGCCGTATTTATCATGAATATAGCTCAGTGCATTTGACTTTGCCGTTGCAATGTACTGCCGGTTCAGCTCTTTCTGCTCCTCGCTGTCACCACATGATGTCAGGAAAATTAATGCAATAACTGTCATAAAAACAACTGCTATTGTTTTTATTTTTATATTCATTTCGTTACCAGTTTTCTGAGTTCAATCATATCAAATATATCAATTCTGCCGTCCTTGACTAAATCAGCTATTTCGCACTGTTCTTTAGTGAGTGCTTTTTCGACGAGTATATGTTTGCTGAGAAGTACAAGGTCAGCAATATTTGTTTCACCATCGGAATTTATATCGCCTTTAATTTCTACAAGCTGTTCAGTATGAGGCTTAGCGAAAAGCGTAAAGTTTACACAGTATGCAGACTGTCCGTTATTGCCGATAACAACTGGTTTCATCTTCTCAAATGTTCTCTTGTAAAGCACAAAAGTTACATCATTTGACGATGTGAAAGTCTCATCGGTTTTAGTCCACGTTTCAAGAAATTCAGGTGTATTTTCAACTCGTATATCAACACCGCAATAAACGTCGATATAGTCGCCGGAAGTAAAGACAAGGGTATTTCCCAATGCAACGTTCTTTGCGTCACAAGAAGTTTTCATTATCTCTGCACCTTTGAGACATTCGGGAATTGTAGTCATAGTGAAATCACGGTCGCCGAAAAGAAGTGAGCCGACTTGTGCATTATCCATAATTTCCCATATATTCGGGTTAGCCTCTTCGGATATTGAAGCATGAGTAAAATATTTTCCGTTCAGCAGAACACTCTCTGTACCGAAAATAAAGCTGTCAGCATTCATTAGATAACCCTCATCGCCTGTAAACTTGATATACAGATTGTGTGTACCTGTAATCTTTGGTATATTGAACATAATATCCTGATAATCCGAAAATCCAGATGTACCCTTGAAATTTACTGTCGCAGCAGGACTGCCGTTCATACTATCAAGATAAAGCTCCATTGTGCAGGCATTACCTGAAATCTTACCGCCGAATGAAACTGCACCGTCACCGAAATCAAGTCTGCTGTATACTGCATAGTCGCCGTTTTCGATAAAGCCGATATTCTGTCCTCCTGTGGACAAATCCTCTGTCTTTATGCCCTCCTGTGCGGAATAGCTTTCAGCCTCAATAGTCTCAAATGCGGAAACCGCAGGAGTTGGAGTTACAACACTTGTTTCGGGAGAGAGTGTTACAACTCCCTCAGGGAATGAATCTACAGTAAGGTCGTTTATATAATACTCAATATTCATATAACCCTGTCCGCAGTAGTCGCCTTTATAGTCGCTTGCATCGTTCGGATTCAAACCTCTTGCGAGTTCCCATTCGTCAGGCATACCGTCATTGTCAGTGTCGGTAATTTCTTTGGTAAGAACTGCCGACGGATATTCGTAAACAACTCCGCACTGAATCTGATACTTGTCGATGTTTGCTTTATTATCATCTGTTGCATCGTCGTATGAAGCCGTACCACTACATGAACCTGTACCGTTAATTGTTTCGTATGCACACTGTCTGTCAATTGCTGTACGCTTATCGGGCGAAATACCATTTCCTGCATAGCTTACAACATGATTGTATGAATCCTCCGCACTCTCAACATTCTGTACAGACGATACATTTTCGCCGTTTATCAAAGTCTGGAACGGTGCAGTTGATACAAGGTCAGATTTTGTAATTCCTATGGACTCTTTAACGTCAACACCTGCCCAGTTGTCATTTGTTGGAGTCTCATATATTGAGTTGTCTTTATTCAATATTCTGTTGCCGTCAATATAAATCTTGAAATTTTGTGGTTTTGTTGAACTGTCAACGTTTACATAATGCTTACCGCCTGTTGTGGAATTGCCCATTTTCAGCGTATTATTGACGTAGTTCAGATGACCGATTGTACCATATGCGGTCTGATATCCCCAGTCATAAATGACATTGTTGGTGAAGTCCGCTGTATTTGTACCCTCAACTTTTCCTCTGAAATTTCTTGAAACATTGTGAATAATAAGATTGTGGTCAAAAGTAAGATTGCCCTTTCCCATCATCATTCCGAATCCGTGAAGTCCTTTTTTATGACCTCCCCATGAATCAGCAGGTCCAAGCACGGAATACTGTACGGTATAATTCATGTTGTTTGAGTAAAGTCCCCACTGTTCATCTGTAGTCCAGCCCATTGAACAGTGGTCAATGATTGAATTTGAACCATTTGCACCGCCCCATGCGTCATTTCCCGAACTTGTTGCCGCATATGGACCCGGACGTGAACTTATATAACGGCAGATGATATTATCTCCTGACATACCCATTTTGTAGTTTTTCAACGTAATTCCCGAACCGCCCGGAGCTGTCTGTCCCGCAATAGTTACATTGCTCTGACAGAGTATGTTGCTCTTGAGTTCAATAGTACCGCTTACATCGAATACGACAATACGTCCCGACTTGCTTACAGCATCACGGAATGAGCCTGTTCCGCTGTCGTTGAGATTAGTTACATGATAGACTTCTCCGCCACGTCCGCCTGTTGCGTACTTGCCGCCGCCTACTGCTCCGGGAAATGCAAGAATATTCCCCGCCGCATTGACAGTAGATGTGGGACTTACTGCCGGAACTGCCCCAGCCAGAGAGCATACAGCAACTACACCTGCCATAATTTTTTTAATGTTCATAAAAAAGAACCTCCCGATATTTATTCTACTGACATTATAACATAAAATCAAAGTGAAATCAAGTTTTTTAAGTGAACATGACAATAAATCTGTAATATTTTTATATTTATGTAATAATATGTAATCTGATTATAAGAAAATCTTATTTCAATTGTATTAATACTGAAAACTTTCTGTTATTGCAATCAGCTATCAGTAATGATATAATCATATTAACAAAAAATCCAGAAAAGGAGTGTTGATTATATGAATAAAAGATTTATTGCCATGACTCTTGCCCTGCCGATTATTACAGGTACCTTCGTATCATGCGGAGATGACGATAAAGATTTTTCCTCAAGCAGTTCTGCACAGAATCAGGTATATTATGATTCATACAGTATTGCTGAAGAAGCCGAAGATGCGGAGGAAAGCAGTCAGGAAGAATATTATGATACTTCAAATGAAGAATACAAAAAAGTCATGGAATCAGGATTCAGAAATCCTGAAACGGAGCCACTGTCAACTTTTTCTGTCGACGTTGACACCGCATCATACAGCAATGCAAGGAGACTTATAAACGATGGTATAACAGTTCCCGAAGATGCCGTGCGTATCGAGGAATTTCTAAACTACTTCAACTACAATTACGATAATCCGCAGGACGGCGAAAAGTTCGGACAGTATATCGAGATTGCAGACTGCCCATGGAATGCGGATTCAAAACTCATGATGATTGGCATTCAGGGAGACAGAATGAAAAAATCCGAAACACCTCCCTCAAATCTTGTATTTCTGATAGATTCATCGGGTTCTATGAACGCATACGACAAACTGCCTCTGGTTCAGCAGGCATTCAGTATGCTTTCTGAAAATCTCACTGAATATGACAGAATTTCCATTGTCACTTATGCGGGTTCAAGTAAAACTATTATTAAAGGTGCAGACGGCACACAGCAGAACGATATTATAGATGCTCTTTACTCCATTACCGCAAGCGGTGGCACAAACGGTGAAGGCGGTATTGAGACAGCGTACAATATTGCCGAAGAATATTTCATTGAAGGCGGAAACAACCGTGTTATTCTTGCAACTGACGGCGATTTGAATATCGGTGCATCATCTGAAGAAGAACTCACCGAACTTATAGAATCAAAACGTGATAAAGGCATATATCTTTCGGTTCTCGGATTCGGTACAGGCAATTATAAAGATGCACGCATGGAAGCTGTAGCTGATAACGGAAACGGAAACTACAGTTACATTGATTCAGTCGATGAAGCACGTCGTGTTCTTGTTGAGGAAATGAATGGTACTCTTTTCACTATAGCAAAAGACGTAAAAATACAGGTGGAGTTTAATCCCGCACAGGTTGAAAGCTACCGTCTTATAGGCTATGACAACAGAATTATGAATGCTGAGGATTTCTATGACAATACAAAAGATGCAGGGGAAGTCGGAGCAGGTCACAGCGTTACAGCATTATATGAAATAAAGCTTACAGAATCCGCAGGAACTTATCATGGTATTCCACTGGAATTTGCTCCCGATGAAAAGACAGACGAACAGAAAAATGCAGATGAAAGAACCGAACTCTGCAAGTTATCTTTAACTTACAAGGATATTGATACAGATGAAGATATATACATGAACAAGCTTTTCGGTATGGAATTATATAATTCCGAACCGACGGAAAAAATACGTCTTGCAGGTGCAGTAGCCGAATTTGCAATGCTCCTGAAAAATTCAGAGTATAAAGCCGACTCGGACTTTGACTATATAATCAATATGGCTTATGAACTTTTTGAAACTACAGAAGATGACAGAATTTCAGAACTTGCCGAACTGGCTGAACTTGCTGAAAGTCTATACCAATAAATATTATGAAGTGATATTATGAAAGATACAAAAACAATCATTACTATAAAAGACTATGGAAAAATAGAAATACAATTAAAATCAGTTTTAGAGACAAAAAATATAACAAGAAATTCTCTTGCCAAATCGTCCAATACTCGTTTTGAAGTTATAAATAAGTGGTATAATAATCAGGTCGAAAAACTTGATTTAGATGTACTTGCACGAATCTGCTATGTTCTGGACTGTTCTCCGAGTGATATTATCAAGTATAACAATAAATAATCAAAAAATAATGGGAAGTGCTTCAAACACTTCCCATTTTTAATATGCTGAAATTATTCCTGAGCGAGAATTTCCTTATAAAATTCAGAATAATCAGTTCTGCCCTGCTTTGTGAACTCAATAGCAGTGCGTGGGTGCTGATTAAGCAGACCTGTCATAAGATACTGGAAATCATATCCCCATACTGCACCTGCTTCACGGACAGCAGGAATATGCTGTTCAATAAACTGGATTGCAGGATATACATTGTATTTCGGGTTTTTGAGGAAACCAAGCAGAAGTTCCATGGCACAGTTGCCTGCACCTCTGCCCATTGCTGCATAAGTAGCGTCAAGCCAGTCCACACCGTCACCGACAGCCTCAATAGTATTTGCAAAAGCAAGCTGCTGATTGTTATGTGCGTGCATACCAAGTTTTTTGTTGTACTTATCTGCATATTCTTTATAAATTTCAACTGTACGTGCAATCTGTTCGGGATAGAGTGAACCGAAACTGTCAACAATATACAAAACATCAACAGGAGACTTGCCGAGAATATCAAGTGCTGCCTGAATATCGGATTCCCTTGCATTTGAGATAGCCATAATATTACAGCTTACTTCATATCCCTTGCTTTTTGCATCTTCAATCATGCTTACAGCCGTTGGAATCTGATGAAGATAAGTTGCAACACGAATCAAATCAATAGGACTTTCACTTCTGTCATGAATATCATTCTTATAATCACATCTTCCGACATCTGCCATAACGGCAAGTTTGAGGTCTGTATTGTTTTCACCGACAACTGAACGGATATAATCATCATCACAGAACTTGCAGGGTCCGAACTTGTCCACATCAAACATGGATTTATCTCCCTTATAGCCGAATTCCATATAATCAACACCTGCACGAATATTCGCAAGATAGAGTGCTTTTACAAATTCATCTGAAAAACGGAAATCATTTACAAGTCCGCCGTCACGGAGAGTTGCATCGAGAACTTTTATATCAGCTCTGTAACCAATAAGTTTTGAAACTTCTTTCATTATATATACAATCCTTTCATTACGCTTTAACGCTTTAAAGCAAATTTCACCTGCTTATATAGTATATCATATTATTTTTCATTTGTCAAGAAAATTTTCAAAAAGTTCTTGACATTTGCTGATTTTAATGATATAATATTATTAAGCCGCTGTGGTGGAATAGGCAGACACAAGGGACTTAAAATCCCTCGGAGTAAAATCCGTACCGGTTCAAGTCCGGTCAGCGGCACCAAAGCAGCATAAAACCGGACTTTTTTAAAAGTCCGGTTTTATTTTTTGTGCTATAATAACAGTATATTCAAAGCACATAACAGAAACTACAAAGAAGCAATATATATCAAATTATAATGGGAATAAACATCTCTTTCCAGCCTTTCATCAAAAAATGCAAAATTTTTTCGAAAACAGTGTAAGATTTTCCTGTAAAAGTTGTGTATATAGATAAGAGGATAATTCGAAAGCGAGGTGCATACTCGATGGAAGATAAAGATATTGTCCAGTTGTACTGGGATAGAAATGAACGAGCTATTGCCGAAACCTCTGTAAAGTATGGACGCTACTGTACAAGTATAGCTATGAATATACTTAATAATCATGAGGATGCTGAGGAATGTGTCAATGAAACATATCTAAACACTTGGAACACAATACCGCCCCATAAGCCGAGTATGCTTTCTACTTTTCTTGGTAAAATCGTCAGAAACCTGTCTTTTAATAAATATAAACACACTCATTCAATCAAGCGTGGAGGAGATGAAATATCTTTGATACTTGATGAATTGAGTGAAGTCGTTTCTGGTAAGGAATCTGTTGAGGATGATATTATCAGAAATGAACTTATAAAAACTGTAGATGACTTCATTAACACACTTTCTGAGAATAAACGATATATATTTATCCGCCGTTACTGGTACTCTGACAACATAACAGCAATTGCAAATCAATGCGGTCGCACTGAGAACTCAATTTATGTTGAACTAAGCCGAATAAGGAAGAAATTGCGTGACTATCTAACAGAAAGGGATTATGACATATGAAAAAAGAGCAATTTTATGAACTTCTTGGTGATGTTGATGAAAAGGCAGTGAAAGCTGCTGAAAAGCCTCCTGCTAGGCTACCAGCACACACATGGATAAAATATGCAGCGATTGCGACTGCTTGTTTAGGTATATTTATTGGAACAGGATTTTGGTACAGACATATAAACGCTGATTTGCCCAAAATCCCTGATGAGGATACTTCGGAACAACAAGTTATTGCATTAGAGTATGACTACATTAATATTTATTATGTCAGAAACAATGAAATATGTAGTATATCTGAATATCTGCCTTGTTCACCCGAAGATATTTTCAATGTTTGGAAACAAGAAAATGATATTGGAAATGATGTAAAACTAATTCAAGTAAGTATCAAGAACAATGGAACAGAAAGCAATGATTCATTTGTGGCAAGCTATGCCGTTGGTGACAGCTTTATTATAGAAGTATCTGTAACTGAAAATCTAAAGAATTACTATTCTGTGATTCCAGAAGATAAACTTTTAGAATCACTAAAATTGACATTAACTGGATACCATACGATTCAATTTGACGAATATAATCTTATATTTGAATGATTAAATGATTAATTTCGCAAGATGTCTATTGAAAAAAGTCTGTTTTTTGACTGCGGTAGACTTTTTTGCCAGACTGTAATGCCTATAATCTGAGTTACAGGCATTTTTCCGTATTTATTTTACTTTTTTTACATTATCGGCTAT
>JAIDNR010000213.1 GCA_029063695.1 Ruminococcus sp. | reverse complement strand
CCTGAAAATCCGCCGCCTAAACCGCCTAAACTACTTTCAAGAATACAGCACATATCTCCGAAACCGCCCATTCCGCCGAAACCGCTCATGCCGCCGAAACCGCTCATGCCGCCTCCGCCTGTGCTATAGCTCGGGTCAACACCTGCATGACCGAACTGGTCATATCGTGACTTCTTGTCAGCATCTGAAAGAACTTCATAAGCTTCATTAACTTCTTTCATTTTTTCCTCGCATGACGGGTCATCTGGGTGCAAATCGGGGTGATACTCTCTGGCTTTTTTCTTGTAAGCCTTTTTTATTTCGTCCTCTGATGCACCTTTCTGAATGCCGAGAACTTCATAGTAATCTCTTTTACTGTCTGCCATATATACTCTCCAGTCTGCCGAATTTATATCATATTATACACCAATCAGGGCGAATTGACTCCGCCCTGATGATAATTTATTTGATTGCCTGTAAATCAGTTTACCTCAGTGAAATCAGCATCAACAACACCGTCGTCATTTGAAGGAGCTTCACCGCCCATATTTCCTGTGAACTGTGACGGGTCTATACCCTGTGCACCGTTCGGAGCAGCCTGCTGATATACCTTTGATGAAAGGTCATAGAATGCCTTCTGCAAATCTTCTTTGAGAGACTTTATTTCTGAGCTGTTGTTTGCTGAAATTGCAGACTTGAGAGCTGTACACTTCTGCTCAATAGCGGATTTTTCGTCAGCGGAAACCTTATCGCCGAAGTCTGTGAGTGCTTTTTCGCACTGGAATACGAGATTTTCAGCCTCATTCTTTGTATCAACTTCCTCACGGCGTTTCTTATCCTCTGCTGCGAACTGTTCAGCCTCTTTTACAGCCTTGTCAATATCGTCCTTGGACATATTTGTGGAAGCTGTGATAGAGATATTCTGTTCCTTGCCTGTACCCAAATCCTTAGCGGAGACGTGAACAATACCATTTCTGTCAATATCGAAAGTAACTTCAATCTGAGGGATTCCACGTGGAGCAGGAGCAATACCGTCGAGACGGAAAGTTCCGAGCTGTTTGTTGTCTCTTGCAAACTCACGTTCTCCCTGAAGCACGTTGATGTCAACGGCAGGCTGATTGTCTGAATAGGTTGAGAAAATCTGTGATTTCTTTGTCGGGATAGTGGTATTTCTCTCAATCATCTTTGTGCATACGCCGCCTGCTGTCTCAATACCGAGAGAAAGCGGGGTAACATCAAGAAGAAGGAGACCGTTTTCAACTTCACCGCCGAGAATACCGCCCTGATATGCAGCACCGAGTGCAACGCATTCGTCGGGATTGATTCCCTTGAAAGGTTCTTTGCCGATGAGCTTCTTTACAGCTTCCTGAACGGCAGGTATTCTTGATGAACCGCCTACCATGAGAACCTTGTCGATTTCGGAAATTGAAAGTCCGCTGTCGCTGAGAGCCTGACGTACAGGACCCATTGTAGCTTCCACAAGGTCTGCTGTGAGTTCATTGAACTTAGCCTGTGTTAACGTCAAATCAAGGTGCTTAGGAGTACCTGTAGCATCAACAGTTATGAAAGGAATATTGATATTTGAAGTTGTTGTTGAAGAAAGTTCAATCTTTGCCTTTTCAGCAGCGTCTTTAAGTCTCTGAGCAGCCATTTTATCCTGTGAGAGGTCAACGCCTTCTGTTTTCTTGAACTCGGAAACAATCCAATCGATTATACGCTGGTCGAAATCGTCGCCGCCGAGACGGTTGTTTCCTGCTGTTGCAAGAACCTGCTGAACGTCTTCACCCATTTCAATGATAGATACGTCGAAAGTACCGCCGCCGAGGTCATAAACCATAACGGTCTGGTCTTCTTCCTTGTCAATACCATAGGAGAGTGCAGCAGCCGTAGGCTCGTTGATGATACGTCTTACATTAAGACCTGCAATCTGACCTGCATCTTTTGTAGCCTGTCTCTGTGAGTCTGTAAAGTAAGCAGGAACAGTGATAACAGCTTCTGTAACAGGCTGACCGAGATAATCTTCAGCAGCTTTCTTGAGATTCTGGAGAATCATAGCTGAGATTTCCTGTGGGGTGTATTTCTTGTCATCAATAGCAACTTTATAGTCAGAACCCATATGTCTCTTGATAGAAGAAACTGTTCTGTCATGGTTTGTGATAGCCTGTCTTTTAGCTACCTGACCAACAAGACGTTCGCCGTTGTTGGTGAAAGCAACAACGGAAGGAGTTGTTCTTGCACCCTCATTGTTGGGGATAACTACAGCGTTACCGCCTTCTGTAACAGCTACGCAAGAGTTTGTTGTACCTAAATCAATACCGATAATTTTTCCCATGATATATTCCTCCATGAATAAAATATATATTTGTTTATGTTTTAATGCTTGTTTATTGTGCCACGGCAACCATAGCGGGACGGATAAGCTTATCACCCATCATATAGCCTTTCTGATATACAGCACACACATGATTTGCGGCATAGTCCGTATCGGCGAGCTGCTGAATGGCATTATGGAAATTCGGATTGAATTCCGCACCCATGGCATCAATTTCAGTGACATTCATTTTATTGAGAAATTCTTTAATCTGATTTAAAATCATATTCAGACCGTTCTTGAAATTTTCGTCTGAGCATTCAGCTTCCAGAGAACGTTCAAAACTGTCAATTACAGGCAGAAGATTTTCAATGCACTTTGCAGAGGCATTTGAATAAGTTTCCGTTTTTTCCTTGGCAGTACGCTTTCTGTAGTTGTCATATTCAGCGAAAAGTCTGATATAATCATTTTTTGCCCTTGAAAGTTCCTCTTCCATTTCGGCGAACTGAGCAGCGGTATCATTATATTCGCTTACAGCGTCCTCCTCATCGGCAGATTCACTTTCCTGAATTTCTTCGGCAGTTTCTTCCACAAGAACATCTTCTTCAGGAATTTCTTCGCTGCAATTTTTTTCTTTTTCTTTCATTACCTGCTCCTTTCTACGAATCCGGTGAATCATCAGGCGGAGACGTAATATTATCATCGTCCTCAGACATAAGGTCAGAAATCTTATGTGTAAGGTATTCGATATATGGAATAATTTTTTTATAATTAACTCTCATAGGACCGATAATTCCGAGAGAGCCGGCTTCTTTGCCTTTTTTGCGGTATTTTGAAACAATCATACTTGAATTGCCGATTGCAAAATTACCGTCTGCACCGAATTTTATCTGTATACCGCTGAAAGAATCTTCAAGCAGGTCGGTAAGTTCATGCTTATGTTCAATGAATCGGACAACTTCCATTTTGTCAAGTTCATCACAGGACAGAAGTTTTTCACTTCCGCTTACTGTAAGCTGCTGTTGTTTCAAATCCTCCGAAAGTTCGTATATGCCTTTGACAAGAGGAGAGAGACTCACCATATATGCAGAAACTGCTGTAATCATCTTGTCAAGCATTTCTTCGGAAAGTTCATCAACGGAAACACCATTCAGATTTTGTTCAACATAATGGGTAAAAAACTCAAGCTGTTCATTGCTCAAATCAAATTCCAGACGGCAGGCTTTGTTTTTAATGCTTCCGTTGGAAGTGATAAGGAGAATAACATATAGCCTTTTTCCGGTGGGGATAACTTCAACTTTGGAAATAACAGAAAATCTCGGAGCTGAATTTGTAACAACGGCGGCACACTGAGTAAGTTCGGTGAGTGCGGCGGCGGCATTCTGTATCAGAAGTTCTTCGGGTGTATCATCATCGCCGAGAAGTTCGTCAAGTCTCATTTTTTCATTGTCTGAAAGTTCAGGCAGAGTCATAAGCTCATCAATATAAAGCCGATAGCCGAGATAAGTAGGTATTCTGCCGGCTGAAGTATGAGGCTGTTCGAGATAGCCGAGCTGTTCAAGCATTGCCATATCATTTCTTATAGTGGCTGCGGAGACTTTTATATGCTCCAGCTTTGAAATTGCTTTTGAACCAACAGGTTCTCCCGTTCTGATAAACTCGTCAACTACAGCAGCAAGTACTTTCAGCTTTCTGTCGTCCACGATAACACAACCTTTCCAGAATCCTTGTTGCTATTAGCACTCTCACTATTTGAGTGCTAATAATAATTTACCACTATTATTCCGCTTTGTCAAGTGTTTTATTCATTTTCGGCTTTTTTGACTATTTTTAACAGCTTTGATTGTACATTTTATGGATATTCACAAATAAAAAATCAGTATAAGCAGGATTTAATCTGATTTTTCCTGAACTTTTTGCTGTTATTGCAATAATATGAATTAATAACGAATTTAAAAAATGATTTTGTTTTTTTATTTTCCGCAATTTTTGCCTTGACTATGCATAAAATATATGATACAATTATCATGATATTGTAAAAATATATATTCATGTCATATAAATTAATATATTGAGGAGAAATAATCATGGGAAAATATTTTGGTACAGACGGATTCAGGGGAACAGCAAATGAAAATCTTACAGCAGACCATGCATATAAGGTGGGACGCTTTCTCGGCTGGTATTACGGTGAACTTAAAAGACGAAGCAGTGATGATACTCCTGCACGTATTGTAATCGGCAAGGATACGCGCCGTTCAAGTTATATGTTTGAGTATTCACTTGTAGGAGGAATTACCGCATCGGGTGCTGATGCTTATTTGCTCCACGTTACAACAACTCCGTCTGTCGCATATATATCAAGAGTTGACGGTTTTGACTGTGCTGTTATGATTTCCGCAAGTCATAATCCGTATCATGACAACGGACTTAAACTCATCAACGGAAACGGCGAAAAAATGGAAGATGATGTCATTGAACTTGTTGAAGCATATCTTGACGGTAATCTTAATATATTCGGTCAGGACTGGGCAGAAATTCCTTTTGCAAAAAATGAAAAAATCGGACGCTCCATTGACTATGTTGCAGGAAGAAACAGATATATTGGTTATCTTATTTCACTTGGCGTTTATTCATTCAGAGGAATAAAAGTCGGTCTTGACTGTGCAAACGGTGCAGCCTGGACTATTGCAAAGGCTGTATTCGATGCACTTGGTGCTGAAACTCATGTTATCAATGCAAATCCGAACGGCGTTAATATAAACGACAATGCAGGTTCAACTCATATTGAAAATTTACAGAAATATGTTGTTGAAAACGGTCTTGATGTGGGATTTGCCTATGACGGCGATGCAGACCGCTGTCTTTGCGTTGACGAAAAGGGAAATCTCATCACAGGCGACCATATTCTCTATATTTACGGCTGTTATATGAAAAAGAGAGAAAAGCTTGTCAACAACACTGTTGTTGCTACTGTAATGTCAAATTTCGGATTTTTCAAGGCACTTGATGATGCAGGAATAAATTATGCGAAAACGGCAGTCGGCGACAAGTACGTTTATGAATACATGAAAGAACATAACTGCAGTATAGGCGGAGAGCAGTCGGGACATATCATATTCTCAAAATATGCTTCGACAGGCGACGGAATACTTACAAGTCTCAAGATGATGCAGGTAATGATTGGCAGTAAAAAAACTCTCAGCGAACTTGCTGCACCGTTCAAAGTATTTCCGCAGGTGCTTGTCAATGTGAAAGTCAAGGATAAGGCGACTGCTCAGGCAGACCCTGATGTACAGGCGGCAGTTGAAAAGGCATCTGAGGAATTGGGTACTACAGGTAGAATGCTTGTCCGTGAAAGCGGTACAGAACCGCTTATCCGTGTTATGGCTGAGGCACAGACAGAAGAAATATGCAGGAAATATGTTGACAGCGTTGTTGATGTGATTAAAGCAAAAGGACATACAGTATGAAAAAATCGAAGAAAATAATTTTGGGTTCGGAGGCTTGTCTGATTGCTATGGCATCTTTCGGCTGTGTATACGGTCCTCCGTCTGACGAGGATATATTTTCGTCCTCGTCAAGTGTATCAGTAACTGAATATAATCCGTCCGACGATATGTTTCAGCCCGAATACGGAGTGCCTGAATATTACAATTACGATGATATATCAGCTGATGAGGAAGAAAATACAACAGAAGAAGCAACAAACAGCGAGGAGAAGTATAACCCTGAACACGAGGAGCAGGCGAATGTTTATGGTCCTCCGCCTGATATGGGAGAATAAATTATGAAAAAACAGGTATTTAATCCATTTTTACCGCTTGACGAATATATTCCTGACGGTGAACCGCATATTTTCGGTGACAGAGTATATCTCTATGGTTCACACGACTATGAGGGCGGACGTACTTTTTGTATGGGCGACTATACCGTTTATTCAGCTCCTGTTGATGATTTATCCGACTGGCGTTGTGAGGGAGTTATATACAGTGCAACGCAAGACCCCGATTACAATGAAGAACGTCCGTATATGTATGCTCCCGACGTTGTGCAGGGAAATGACGGCAGATATTATTTATATTACTGTTTGTCAGGCGAATATGGTTTCGGTGGATATTTCGGACCAATAGCCGTTGCCGTCTGTGATACACCTGCTGGAAAATATAAGTATCTTGGATATATTCACTATCCCGATGGTACGCCGATGAAAAAATATGTATGTTTTGACCCCTGTGCATTCAATGACAACGGCACAATCCGTATTTATTACGGAACACAGTATATGGACGAAAGCAATGATATTCTTGCAAATGATTCAGAAAAACTTGCGGAAGTCATGAAACGATATAACAAAACAGACGAAGAAATCCTGAAAATGCCCGATAACGTAAATGGTGCGTGTATGGTTGTGCTTGAGGACGATATGCTTACAGTGAAAGGAGATGCAAAGCATATTATTCCGTATGATGCGGATTTCGGCGGTCATGAATTTTTTGAAGCAAGTTCAATGCGAAAAGTGGGAGAGAAGTATTATTTCATATTCTCGTCTCAGAAAAATCATGAATTATGCTATGCTGTAAGCGATTATCCCGACAGAGATTTTGTCTATGGCGGAACTATTGTTTCTAATGGTGATGTAGGTATAAACGGTATTGATGATGAACACCGTATGAATATGACAGGCACAACTCATGGAAGTATCATTGAAATAAACAATCAGTGGTATGTATTCTATCACAGGCTTACACACAAATCAGATTACAGCAGACAGGCTTGTGCGGAAAAGATTTACATATCAGCCGACGGAAGTATATCACAGGCTGAGATTACAAGCTGCGGACTTAATGACAGTTTATTGAAAGCAAAAGGACGTTATCCTGCTGCAATAGCCTGTCACATAACTAATGGCAGTATGCCTCATGGTTCAAACAGAATTTTTGATACATCTTTTCCGAATGTGAATCACAGGGACAATGAGAGATTTATTGCGGAAATAAGTGGAGAAACCCTGATAAGATTCAGATATTTTTCAGGCAGTCCCAAAAAAATCGGAATGTCATATCGTGGTTCTGGTTCGGGAACTGTAAAAATCAATGGTATATCCCACGAAATTTTACCGGTATGCAACTGGACTGATATTTGTGTTGATTCTGCAAATACAGACCGAAAATTCGACGTGACTATTGAATTTTCCGTATCGGGAAATATAGAAATGAAAGAACTGTTTTTTGAGTAAAAATAGTAAAAAATTTGTATTTTGAAAATCATGTTTTGTAGAATTGTTGGAAAATATCAGAAAATTAAAATTACCATTGACTTTTTAAAAATAAAATGTTATCATTATAAAAGCCGGAATTGATATAATTCATTTATAAACATTTGTGACAAAACAGGAGGTAAAAATGGCAAAAAAAGATGAACGCAATGTTAACATTGTGATAAAGAATCCGGAGGAAGAAAATGAAGTAGTAATTTCTTTCTCAATGCTGCTGAAAAAATTAAGGAAATATCTTATGTTATGGATAGTTGTGGCAGTTGTCTTTGTTGGTGCGGCTTTCGGATATGCAGGTGTTACCACACACGTAAACAAGGCTTCTTTACACGCACTTATCGGGTTTTCATATGACGGAATTGAAAAGGGAATTGATCCGGCGGGAAATACCTTTGACCCTTATTCAATCAAGAACCCTGCCGTTATTGAGAATGCACTTACTTCTCTCGGTATGGACATTGAACAGCTCGAAAGCATCAGAGAGGGAATTACTATGAAAGGTGTTACTCCTAAAGATGCCATAGACAGACTTACTGTATACAGTAGTGTTCTTGAGACAAACGGAAATGTAAGTGTTGCGGACAAAATACTTGAAACAACATATTTCCCCACACAGTATCATGTCTATTTCAATTATAACAATACTTCACTTACAGACACCGAAGCTGTTGAAGTAATCAATGCTATACTTAATGAGTATAATAACTATTTCTACGAGATATATGGATATAATGAGTCTCTCGGAAATGCCGTTTCGGTCATTAGTTATAATGATTATGATTATTCAGAAGCTATTGACCTTTTCGACAACAGTCTTTCAATACTTAAAAAATATGTAAGACAGCTTGCAAATGAGGATCAGACCCGTTTCCGTTCATCTGCTACAGGCTATACGTTCTCAGACCTTTACCAGTCTATAGATACTGTTGAAACAATTGACCTCGACAAGATTTCTTCTTATGTTGCGGTTAATAACCTTACAAAAGATAAAGAAGCCGCACTTGCTTATTATGAATACAGAATAAAGGCTCTCACACGTCTGAAAACTCAGTATGAGGAAGAAATAAAGTCTTATGAGGCTTCTATTACAAGCTATGAAAAAGACCAGATTATTGTATTTGGCAATGGTACAGATGATACAAATACTCAGTCAACTCTTGCTTCAAAGCAGTATGACAAGATGATTGATGAGAAGAACCAGATTGTTGTAAATCTTGCTGAAACAAAGCAGAGTATAAACTACTATAAAGAACGTCAGGAAGCCCTGAAAAGTAACAATTCAGGTTCATCTTCATCTTCCAAAATAGATACAGTTGAAGCCGAGCTTGCTTCACTTAATGAGAAAGTAGGCAATCTTATTAATCTTGTTGCTGATACAGCGGAAGATTACTATAAGAATGTAACCTTCAAAAATGCGTATAATGTGCTTGTTCCCGCAACAAATACAACTTCGGACAAGATTTCCCGTGTAATTGAAAATGCGAAAATGCCAATCGTTATACTTGAAGCTTTGGCTTTGGTAATATACTTTGCAGTTGCATTTATTGAATCAATTATTGCTGAAAACAAAAACAGAAAAGCCGCACTTCTTAATGCTGAGAGTGATTCAGATGATAAAGATAAAGAAGATGATGAGGCAGATAAATAAAACGATTACCGAGAACAACAGAAAGAAAAGATAAATATTTATGCAAAGGACTGTCGTATTTTGATAAATGCGGCAGTCCTGATTGTTTTAAGATTTATCTTTCTGCCTGAAAATCATTGAAGCACCAAGTCCTGCAAGCAGTGCAGCGGTTATTCCTGCCGATGATGCCGTAAGACCGCCTGTGAAAATTCCAACAAATCCGTCCTTATCAACGGAATCCCGTACACCGTCCGCAAGGAGATGACCGAATCCCGTCAAGGGAACAGTTGCACCTGCACCTGCAAAATCGGCAAGCGGTTTATAAAGTCCGATAGCTGAAAGAAAAACACCTGCAACTACAAATCCTGTTAATATGCGTGCAGGAGTAAGCTTGGTATAATCAATCAGTAGCTGACCCACAGCACATATTATTCCGCCTACAAAAAAAGCTTTAAGAATATCAATCATAATTAAATCCTCCTTATATGGACAAGGTGAGCAACAGCAGGAATGCTTTCTCCCTGCTGAACAGACATTGTTGACATTAATGCACCTGTTGCAACAAAGAGCATATTTTTTATTTCTTTTCTTTCAAGCATGGGAAGAAAATGACCGCACAGAACGCTTGCACTGCACCCGCAGCCCGAACCGCCGCAGTGTGTATCTTGAGTTTCATTGTCAAAAATGAGTACTCCGCAGTCCTTGTGATTTTTTGAAATATCAATACCCTGCTTCTGAAGAAGTTCTACAAGGAGAGTGCTTCCCATAGTACCCAAATCACCTGTAACAATGCAATCATAATTATCGGGCGAAGTCTCTGTTGACTGTAAATAACGTTGAATTGTGGCAGATGCGGCAGGTGCCATGGCACTTCCCATACTTGTTATATCAGTTACTCCCATATCGGCTATTTTTCCGATACAGCCGCCGAAAATTTCACAGTTTCCGCTGTCCGACAATAAAACAGCACCAGATGCGGTGCAGGTCCACTGAGAAGTCGGTGTACGCTGTCCGCCATAAGACAAAGGTGCACGGAACTGACGTTCGGCAGTCGAAAAATGGGAGGAAGTCACGGCTGCGGCACGTTTTGCAGCTCCTGATTCGATTGTGAGAGATGCTGTGATAAGTCCCTCAGCCATTGTGGAGCAGGCTCCGTAAAGACCAAGAAACGGAATTGAAAGTTCTCTCAGACCATAGGAAGAACCGGTACACTGATTTATCAAATCGCCTGCACATATAACATCAATATCTTCTTTGGTGAGATTTTTTTTGCGTACAGCAAGACTTACCGCCTCAAGCTGAAATTTACTCTCAGCCTGTTCCCACGTCTGCTGACCGAAATGACTATCATTGACAACTTCATCAAAAAATTCACCCAAAGGACCTTGTCCTTCTTTTTCTCCGACAACAGCGGCATAACTCTCGATTTTTACCGGAGAATCGAGCAGAAAAACTCCCTGAGATAAATATTTTGCCATTTTTTTCACTCCCGAAAGGTTGATTTATATTTACTATTATTTCATGAGTATCAAAAATTATACCTTAAAATTTTTTGATGAATTGACAAACTTCACAGATTATGATATAATTATACAACAATAAAAAACAGCAAAGGAAGTGTATTTATGCCGGAAAAATTAACCGACTGGCAGATGATTGCCGCACTTTACAAAAAAGTTGCGGAAAACACAGATATATCGGGACAGGCAGTGGATATTGCCGTTGGAACAAAACTTTCATTTATGGTCAGAGAGGGTGCTGAAGTTATTGCAGCAGTTACAGGTGCGGCAAAAGAAACAGATGACGGTTATAATTATCAGCTTTCAATCGTGAGGCATGATGGAAACAGCTATTTTCTTGTGTTTCCTGATATTGAAACCGCTGCTGCAATGGGTAAAGGATATACTTACTGCAAAGTTGAGGAACTTCTCAGACTCATATATAATACTCCGCAGATGAGAGGAATACAGCTTGTTATTGAATATGACAAGGAAACGGAAATATTTTCTACAGGTGAAATCACAAAGAATATGGCTGTAATTGCACTTGACATATAAAAATCCCTGAATTAATCAGGGATAAAAAAATCAGATTTTATTGTCCGAGCAGTGGTATTTTTCACGTGTTCTTGCAATGCTTTCCTCGCTTCTTTTTATAAGATTGAGCATTGAAGATGAATACTGAGAATAATCTTTCTGGAGAGTTGATGTAGTGATATAGAGGGTATCAAAGTTGTCAACACAGTCGTTTCCGTCAAGGGCAATTCCGCATGACGCAGCTTTTATGTCTGCTTCACTCATTGAGATGATAGCATTTGCACTGTCATTTGCAATAACTTTAGGAATTTTGAAAAGTTTCTGGTCATTGTGCGGATTTGCATTATAGACAATGCGGAAAAGCTTGTACACTGAGAGCATGAGATAGCTTGAAACTTCTTTTATAAGCGTTATACTTCCTGCTTTCTGTGCAAGACTGAAAAGCAGACTGATTGAATTGTTGATTATACGTCTGTTGAAGTTGATTATCTCAGGTGATGGCATTTTTAGATTATTGTTTCCGTCGTCGTCGGGAATATCTTCAATAGTTATAACTTTTCCTTCCGGTTCGGGAGTACGTCCGAGAAGATAATCACATGATACATTATAATAATCGGCTATTTTCACAAGAAAATTAAGACCGCATTCACGGATTCCTTTCTCATAGTGAGAGAGCAGAGCCTGAGAGATACCCAAATCGGCTGCGGCTTGTTTCTGGCTTATATGGCGTTCCTTTCTCTGAAGGGTGATAATACGTGCGAAATCTGAGTTCATGAGCAGAAATCCTCCTATAAGATTTATTTATTAACATTTAGTATATTTTACTTACAATATTATTATAATACAAAATGTATAATATGTAAATATTAATATTATTCAAATTTGGATTAAAATTCTGACAATAATTTGTTGAAAGGAGACAAAATGAAAGGCTATAGAATCAGCATTATCCGTCATGGAATGACAGAAGCAAACGAAACGGGAATATATATCGGTTCAACCGATATGCCTCTTTCACGAAAGGGAGCAGGTGAACTTGCGGCAAAAATGGACGAATTTGATTATCCATCAGTACAAAGAGTATATAGTTCACCACTTTGCAGATGTACGGAAACTGCGGAAATTTTATTTCCCGAAATCGAATTAATAAAGTCTGACGGATTACGTGAGCTGAATTTCGGTGAATTTGAGGGAAAAACTGTAGATGAACTCATAAACCGTGATGACTATAAATCATGGCTAAAGGGCGGAAAAAATACAAGACCGCCGAAAGGTGAGAGTCTTGAGGAAATGACAGCAAGAACGTTTTCGGCACTGCACAATATAATTACTGATATGATGCAGAACAGCATAACGCAGGCTGCTGTAATTACTCATGCGGGAATCATAACAAATATGCTCCTCGGCTTCGGTATGCCGAAATATGACCCGAAATATTTGCAGGCAAAGGCAGGCGAGGGATTCGATATAATGGTAACAACGCAGATGTGGCTTAATTCTCAGGCTTTTGAGATTATGGGCTATTGTCCTTATGACAAGATTGAAGAAGATGCGAGTGAATAATCGTCCATAAATTTCATATAATAACAGCAAATCTTTCAGGGAGAGAACTGTTATGAAAACAACGGAACTTATTGGTTATTCACGGAGAAAAGTAAAGGGCAGACGGCGGGAAGTGCTTTTTATATGCTTGCCGCCGATATTTGCGGAACTCTTTTTCCGTCTTGCTGAAGCATCGGTATACAGTCTTATGCTTTATTTCGGTACATTGAAGCCGGCAGGACTTTTCACGGGCGAAAGTATTGAACAGCTTGTTATTGCTGTAGTATTTACATTTATACGCTGGATAATCTCCGCACCTCTTTGGTGTGCGGCGGCAGTCCGTCTTATAGAATTTGCAGGCGATAAGGATAAAAAGTCATTGTTTTCTGATATGCTTTTAAGCGGACGCTTTATCTGGAGAAGTCTGTCATCATTTTTCATGTGCAGACTGATAAGTACAGTCTCAATTGCACCTGCTGTCATTTCGGGAATATATACAGTCAGCCTGTTATCATCATCAGCGGACAGCCGACAGCTTTTTATCGCATCGAATACAGGTGCATTGTGCATAGTACTGTTTTTTTTCTGGATTTTCCTGAAAATAAGTATGACATCAGTACCGTTTCTGCTTGCCGAATATCCTGAAAAAAGCGGAATAGGAACAGTTTTTATGTCATTTCGTTTTATGAGAGGACGAAAGAAAATGTTTGTCGGAGTAGGAACAGTATTTCTTATTCCGTTTATTACAATAATTGCGATACCGTTCATTATTCCCGAAATTGCATCTGCTTATGCCGTAGGAATTTCTATTTTCTTTAAAGAGGACGAATATGCACGGTCTTTTCAGCCCGAACGCAGAAAAAGACGATTATCTGCCCGGAAAATCAGACAGAGAGGTGAAACGTGAGCGAACTTGTATTTATTGTTGAATCCGACGAAGAACCTGTTACAGTGCAGGAGTATCTCCGTGAAAAATGCGGAGTATCACGCAGACTTCTGCAAAAACTCAAGAACCGTGACGGCGGACTTACCTGCAACGGCGGATTTATCCGTACAGTTGATACTGTCAGTAATGGCGATATTATAGTGCTGAACAGTGAGGAGAATAATGAGATTGAACCGAACAGCAGTCTCAGTGCTGAAATTGTATTTGAGAATGAAAGTATTGTGATTTTCGATAAACCGAGCGGTATGCCAGTTCACCCGTCTGTCCGTCACCGTGATGATACATTGGGAAATCTCTTTGCCTATCTTTATCCTGAACTCACATTCAGACCCGTGAACCGTCTTGACAAAGATACATCGGGATTGTGCATTATCGCAAAAAATCCGCATTCAGCCAATATTTTACAGGGACAATGCCAAAAGACCTATTTTGCGGCGGTTCACGGAAATATCAGCGGTGAGGGAACTATAGATGCACCGATAGCAAGGGAACAGGAGAGTATAATAGTCCGCTGTGTGCGTAAGGACGGACAACGGGCAGTTACACATTATAAAAGTATAAGAGCAAATGAAAAATATACGCTTCTGGAAGTAAATCTCGAAACAGGACGTACACATCAGATACGTGTGCATTTTGCTCATATAAATCACCCTTTGGCAGGCGATGATTTATACGGCGGTCTGCGTTACGATATATCCCGACAGGCTCTGCACTGCGGAAAAATGACATTCTTTACGCCTGAATCGTCTGAACGGATTACAGTCTGCTCAGAACTTCCGAAAGATATTACTGATTTATTTGAACAGGAGAATTGAATTATGAAAAAAATTGCAAGTTTTCAGGTTGACCACACAAAATTTGGTATCGGAATGTACATATCCCGAATTGACGGTGATATTATAACATACGATATCCGCATGGTAAAACCGAACGGCGGAACATATATAACAAATCCGTCGCTTCATACAATCGAGCATCTTTTTGCAACTTACACAAGAAACAGCAGATACAGTGACAGCATAATTTATGTAGGTCCGATGGGATGCCGTACAGGGTTCTATCTTCTTACAAGAGATAATATGAGCGGAGAAGATGCGATACAGCTTGTGCGTGATACCTATAAATTCATATCTGAATATGATGGTGAAATTCCGGGAAACAGCGTAGAGGAATGTGGAAATTATCTGGAACATGACCTTGAATCAGCTAAAAAAGATGTTCTTCCATTACTGGACAGGCTTGACGGATATACTGCTGAAATGCTGAACTACAGTTATCATACAGGCGAATAAAAGGAGTGTGTATATTTTGAAAACAGTGACAGCTCTTGCTGTAAGGGCAGGACTTTGCACAGTTAAATTTTTATCTGCAATACTTCTGGCAATTATAAAAACCGTTAAATTTATTTTTGCTGAAATCCGTGAGTTTTTGCGATTTGTAGGCAGAGTATTGAAATGGCTTTTCAGGGAGTCAACCGAATCATACCGAAACAGGGTACAAATTTCAAACGAACTTTCTCATAAGGTGAAAATTGCACGGAAACAGGGCGGAAAGCAGTACAGAGAAGCTGTTGCAAGACTTATCGGCTCATTCTTTTTTGGTGAGGACGGTGTTGTGTATACTGCATTCAACTGGATTCTTCCTCTTGTATCGATTGCCTTTCTTGTCGGAGTAATAAAATACGGCTCAGGACTTGAATACGGAATCGCCGTTGAATATAACGGAAAGGATATGGGAATAATTTCGGCGGAAGCTGATTTTGAAAAAGCCGAAAGAGATGTACAGCAGAGAATTTCCTATTCCGAGGGCGATAAAGCAGTTGATTTGTCGGCAAAGTTCTCACTGAGGATAATTTCTGACGGCGATAAGCTGATAAGTTCAGGACAGCTTGCGGACAAGATGCTTGAAGCCTCAGACGAAGAACTTGCCGAGGCATACGGAATTTACATTGACGGTGAATTTATCGGGGCTGTTCATGATAAAAAGAAAATTGAAACAGCACTTGATGACAGACTTCTTAATTACGGTGCAGAGGGACTGGTAAGGGATATTGCATATGTAAATAAAGTTGAGTTTACAGAAGGAATATACCTGCAAAGCAGTATCAGAAGCGAAAAAGAAACCATAGAACTTCTTATGTCATCAAAAGAGAAAAAGCATGTCCATTTTGCACAGGACGGTGAAACTGTCATTGATATAATCCAGAAATACGGTATGGAGCTGGAAGAGTTCAATGAAATGAATCCATCAGCAGAAAATGGAATAAAAAAGGGAAAGCTTCTTTATGTTGTGGAACGTGAAAACTATCTGCCGATACAATATGTGCGTGAAATGGAAACTCTGTCATTTCTTAATTATGAAACTCTTGAAGTTGAAACAAGTTCGCTTAATGTCGGAACGAGAGCAGTTCTTGTAAAGGGCGAGAGAGGTGAAAAGAAGAGTACAATTGAAATAACATATATTGACGGAATAGAATCGGCACGAAAAGTATTGAGCAGTGAGGTAACAAAAAATCCTGTAGTTGAGACAATCGGCGTAGGAACATATTCTGCAAGTCCCGACGACCCTCAGACTGTTTATTTTGGTTCACCACTTACGGGAAGCGGTGAAATGGGTTGGCCTGTGGACGGCGGCTGGGTCAGCGACAGCTTTATCAGTGATAGAAATCATAAGGGAATGGATATAGCCGCTCCCGAAAGCACGGAAATTTATGCTGCACAGGAGGGAACTGTTGTTGCGGCAGGCTGGAACTCAGGCGGTTATGGCAATGTTGTCATGATTGAACACCCCAACGGTTATGCAACTGTATATGCTCATATGATTAGCACTTATGCCGTCGAGGGACAGTATGTTTCAAAAGGACAGCTTATAGGATTTGTTGGCAATACAGGAAATTCTTTCGGAAATCACTGTCACTTTGAAGTCCGTTATCAGGGAATTTGTCTTGACCCTGCTTCTTTTCTTAATACAATTAACATTCAGAAACATGAAGATGAGGACTGATATTGATAAAATATGGACTTTTTGTCTGGTATGTATAAAAAATCAGATGAAAAGTCTATATATTTCTGTAGAAAAATATATGGAAAAAGCTTGACTTATTCCAAAATATGTGATAGAATATTATATGTTGAGTTGAGCATAACTTTAGATTATGCTTGCTGTGAAGATATGCGACGAAGCGAAAGGTTGCTGTCGGTATGACAGGTAATTTTCGTGGAGTATGTCCGATTTCAAACCGGGCGACAGGGATAACGGACACAGTTTGTGGTTTTTATGATGTGTTATGCGCTCATTTTCTCTCTATTTGTGTCTTATTGTCTGTACCTGCTCGGAAAAAGTAATTTTTTCGGGCGTTTTTTATAGGGTGCGGACGGTACACGTGGTGGCGTGTGTATCTCATCTGCGCAGTCTCTTATACAAATCTCCGAGCCCACGCGACTAAGGAGAATGTAGTAAGACGACTTCTGCATG
>JAIDNR010000212.1 GCA_029063695.1 Ruminococcus sp. | reverse complement strand
GATATATTCTTTGATATCGACCGGAGTTTCTGTTGTGGGAAGTGTTGAGAGATATGAATAATATCCGAGAATCGACGAAGCATCATTTGCATCAACAAGACCATCACCATTAACATCGGCAGTATTGCACTGTTCATTTGACAAAACAGAAATTTTGCCTGTTGAGAGTAAGGAATAAGTACTCAAAATAACAGATGCATCACTTGCATCAATTATATCATCACCATTCACATTTCC
Organism: Ruminococcus sp.; assembly: GCA_029063695.1. Classification (GTDB taxonomy): domain Bacteria; phylum Bacillota; class Clostridia; order Oscillospirales; family Ruminococcaceae; genus Ruminococcus. The sequence goes on along the minus strand of JAIDNR010000212.1, from coordinate 18,192 downwards.
GACCTTATCTGATGGAATAATAACAGCATAACTTTGATTATCGGAAACCGATTTATAATTACTGATTAAAGACATATCAAGTTCATCGCTCCAGCCGTCAGCATACGAAATAAAAAAAGCATAAGATGATTCAAGTGTTTCAAAATTGCCATAATCGGACCATTTGTAGACATCATTTTCCTCATCATAGCCGACATTTTCAACAGTTCTGTCAACAGAAATACTGTTTCCGTCAGAGGAGAGCCATGTAATATCACCATATCCCATATGACCGTACATACAGCAAAGCTGTTTATTATCTTTATCTTTGTAAAAAGTTGTGTGACCGCCACCTATACTGTCAATCAGTACAACTTCATTATCCTTATATTTATAGAATCTGATAATATAATCAGATTCGCTCGTACCTGTTTTAGCAATAATCTCGGGAACATTATCCTTATCAATATCATAAATCCAGTATTCAATATAACTATTTGAATCTTGATACATCAGTTCAATAAGCAATTTTTTATATGGATATTCAAAATCCGAAATGTAAAAATCAGTGGGACAAGTTCCGAGACTTTTGAATTTCTTATTGTAAATTTCGGCATATTTCTGAGCAGATGAGCCGTCATATCCGGCAATCACGGAATCACCGTAAGTTCCGGAATAAATTGTATATTCCATACAGTATATATCACACTCGGGACTTTCTATAACAAATTCCTCTATGGAATCACAGCCGTTAAAAGCCATGTCATCTATCTTTCTGACACTTTTTGGAATAGTAACGCTTTTAAGTTTGGAACAGCCTACGAAAGCGAATCCTCCGATATGTTCGACACCGTCGGAAATTGTCAGTGATTCCATATTATCGCAATAAGAAAAAGCACCCTCCCCTATATATTTAACCGTTTTTGGAATAACAACCGATTTTATTGAACTGCTGTATTCAGAGTTGCCGAAAGAATAACTTTCAATACCAACAACGGGCAGACCGCCGATATATTCGGGAATAACGATATTTTCCGCTTCTGCCGTCATACCTGTTATCAATATTTCACTTCTATTAGCCATAATACATTCAAGAACTTCAGATGAATCATTTTTCACTGAAACAGACTGAATTTCTTGAAAATCAACTGCTGATGCAGGCAGTGCCGTTGCCGAAAGGCATATAACAGCACTTAAAATGAAAGAAACAAATTTTCCCATAATTCTCCATTAAGCCATTAACTTGACCATAACAGCTTTCTGAGCATGAAGTCTGTTTTCAGCTTCTTCAAAGATTTCCTTAGCATGAGCCTCGAATACTTTCTCTGTGATTTCCTCTTCACGATGAGCAGGGAGACAGTGAAGCACCATAGCATCTGATTTTGCAAGGGACATAAGCTCGTCATTAATCTGATAGCCTGCAAAAGCCTTTTTACGCTTTTCAGCCTCACCTTCCTGACCCATGGAAGCCCATACATCAGTAATAAGTACATCTGCATTTTCAGCAGCCTTAGCAGGAGAATTTGTGAGTTCAAAGCAGTCATACTGATTGGCAAAATCAAGAATCTCCTTAGGCGGCTGATAATCGTCGGGACAAGCAACTGATACAGCCATACCGACTTTAAGACAGCCTACAATAAGAGAGTTCGCCATATTATTTCCGTCACCGATAAAGCACATTTTAAGACCGTCAAAACTTCCCTTAAACTCACGGATAGTCATAAGGTCGGCAAGAACCTGACAAGGGTGACAGAAATCGGTTAAGCCGTTTATAATCGGAATACTGCCGTATTCGGCAAGAGCCTCAACCTCACTCTGTTCAAAAGTGCGAATCATGATACCGCTTAGATAACGTGAAAGAACCCTTGCAGTATCCTGCACAGGTTCGCCACGACCTATCTGTAAATCATTTGAAGAGAGGAAAAGAGGATAACCGCCGAGCTGATACATACCTGTTTCAAAAGAAACTCTTGTACGTGTAGAAGCTTTCTGGAAAATCATACCAAGAGTTTTACCCTTTAAATGCGGGTGCGGAATACCATGTTTCAGCTCATATTTAAGCTGGTCAGCAAGGTCAAGTATATCAGTAATTTCCTGAGCAGTCAGGTCAAGCATTTTAAGTAAATGTTTCATTTTATATCATTATCCTTTCATTGTAATTTATTCAGACATTCTTATTCATTTCACCGAATGTAAGGTCAATTGCAACAGCAAAAAGCGGAATATAATCATCAAAAATATTATTGTCAATTTCAAGCTCATACTGCAAGTCCTTAGACATAGTAACCTTTGTTTTAACCGAGCCTACTTTTGAATCTTCCCTGAGAATTTCAAAATCCCTATGGTCCTTGCTTGTAAGCGAATACTTTATATCATTTTTTGACAAATCCTTGCCTTCAACTGAAATTGTCGGGTCAAGGAACATTGACTTGCATGAAAGCTGCATGATTGAAGCATCATTATGTGTAATAATAAACGACGGCTTTCTGTCCTCACCTGTCTGAACAAGCGAATAGAGATTATAGTTGCTTGTATCAAGAAGCACATATCTTCCTGCACCAAAGCCCTTTTTCTTTACGGTATACAGTATTCTTGACTGTCCCTTGTCCTGCACTGTATACTTATTTCCCTTAACAGAAATTATCAGCTCCATAATTATTCCTCCTCCATTATTTCAATCAGAATATCAAGTCCGTCATCAATTTCACTGTCATCAATAGTGAGAGGCGGAAGAAGTCTGACTTTATTTTTTGCGGTAAGTACAAGCAGACCTTTTTCGAGTGCTTTTTTTGCAACATCGCCTGCGGATTTGCTTTTTAGAGTTATGCCAATCATAAGCCCGATACCGCTCACACTCTCAACTTTACTGCATTTTGCAAGTTTATCCCTGAAATAAATGGCTTTTTTTGTGACTTTATCAAGAAAGCCGTCACTGTTCAGTCTGTCGATAACAGCATTTGCACCCGCACAGGCAATCGGATTTCCTCCGAAAGTCGAGCCATGCGTACCGGGAGTAAGTACTTCTTTCACTTTCTCGCCAAAAAGACAAGCGCCCATAGGAATACCGCCTGCAATACCTTTGGCAAGAGTAGTAATATCAGCCTTTTTACCGAAATGTTCACCGGCAAGAAATTTTCCTGTACGTCCTACACCTGTCTGGATTTCGTCGGCAATAACAAGAATATCCTTTTCTGCACAAAGTCTGTAGACTTCATCAACAAAATCCTGTTCAAGAGCATTCACACCGCCCTCACCCTGAATATATTCAAGCATAACAGCACATACTGTATCGTCAAGTTTTTCTTTCAGGTCATTGACATCATTTGCATTAACATTCACAAATCCCTCCAAAAAAGGAAAGAAGTAGTTATGAAAAACGTCCTGACCCGTAGCAGAGAGAGTAGCCATAGTTCTGCCGTGAAACGAGTTCACAAGAGTGATGATGTTATGCCTGCCCATACCATATTTATCAAAGCTGTATTTTCTTGCGGATTTTATAGCACATTCATTGGCTTCCGCACCGCTGTTGCAGAAAAATACCTTTTCATATCCTGTAGTCTCACACAGTTTTTCGGCATATTCAGCCTGAACAGCAGTGTAATAGTAATTTGAGTTATGCTGAAGAGTTTTAACCTGGTCACACACAGCATCGCTCCATTTTTCGTCGCAGAATCCGAGTGAATTTACACCGATACCACTGCCGAAATCAATATACTTTTTTTTATTTTCGTCCTCACAGAATCTTCCCTCACCGTTTTCCATAACAAGTGGGTATCTGCCATAGGAGTGCATAACATATTTATCAAATTTTTCCATTATACTATTCATAATATACATTCCTTTCGCAGCGGTTCATACTGATTTGCCGCAAATTCAATTCATTATACTATTATAACTCTCTTTGATACGATAAATCAACAGTTGAACGGCATATTTTTGTAAACTTTTTGTTAACAGCAAGGTAAATTATACAAACTGTGTACCTATTCCCTCATTTGAAAGTATCTCAATAAGAATAGAATGCGGAACTCTACCGTCAATAATAACAGCACCCCTTACACCACGTCGTACAGCCTCAACACAGCAGTCAATCTTCGGAATCATACCGCCCGAAACAATACCCTGCATTTTAAGATAAGGCACTTCACTTACATTGACTTTCGGAATAAGAGTATTTACATCATTCTTATCACGGAGCAGACCTGCAATATCAGTCATAAGAATAAGATTTTCTGCACCCAGTTCAGCGGCAATACGTGCAGCGGCAGTATCTGCATTTATATTATATGTATTTCCGTCGTCATCTGTTGCAACAGTAGCAATAACAGGCACATTTCCGTTAGCAAGTGCATCAAGAATAGGCTTTGCATTGACTTCTGTAATTTCGCCGACATAACCTAAATCCTGCCCATCATCAGTGAGTTTCTTTTCGGCAACGAGCATTTTTCCGTCAATACCGCAAAGACCGACAGCACTGCCGCCGTGCTGAGCAAGGAGCTGAACAAGTTCCTTGTTTACTTTACCGGCAAGAACCATTTTTACAACATCGATAGCATCTTTATCAGTATAACGCAGACCGTTGATGAACCTGCTTTCAATATTGAGTCTTTTAAGCATATCGTTGATTTCAGGACCGCCGCCGTGAACGAGAACAACCTTGATACCGACGAGTGAAAGCAGAACAATATCAGTCATAACGGCATCTTTCAGCTCTTTGTTGGTCATAGCATTTCCGCCGTACTTGACAACAACGATTTTATCCGAATATTTCTGAATATAAGGAAGTGCATCAATAAGAATCTGAGATTTTTCAGTATTTGAAATATTATCCATTTTAGTAGTCTCCTTTAATTAACTTCTGTAATCGCCGTTGATTTTAACATAATCATAAGTGAGGTCACAGCCCCATGCAACAGCCGAACCTGCACCGTTACCGAGAGAAATAATAATCTGAATTTCATCTTCTGAAAGAACTTTTTTAGCAGTATCCTCAGAAAACTCAACTCCTGCACCATTTTCACAAACATGAATACAGCCGTTTTTTGAAGCTATTTTGACATCAACTTTATTTATATCAAAATCAGCGTCAGCATAACCTACAGCACAGAGAATACGACCCCAGTTAGCATCCTCACCAAACATAGCTGCTTTAAAAAGACTTGAAGTGATAACAGATTTTGCAACAGTCTCAGCGATTTTCTCAGTCTCAGCACCGGAAACGGCACACTCGATAAGTTTGGTAGCACCCTCACCGTCTTTAGCCATCATTCTTGCAAGATTCATCATGATATTGTATAGAGCATTTTCAAAAGCCTCAAAATTCTCATCTTCATGAGTAATCGGTTTATTTCCTGCCGTACCCGAAGCCATGATACAAACCATATCATTAGTTGAAGTATCACCGTCAACACTTGCACGGTTGAGAGTAACCTTAACAACATCACTCAAAGCACGCTGAAGAAGTTCAGCGGAAATATCGGTATCAGTAGTGATAAAAGTGAGAGTAGTAGCCATATTCGGGTGAATCATACCGCTGCCCTTAAGCATACCGCCGATAGTGCATACCTTATCGCCGACAGTAAATTCAAGAGCGATTTCCTTTGGCTGAGTATCAGTAGTCATGATAGCTTCTAACGCACGTTTATTTCCGTCATAAGAGAGACCGTCAGCAAGTTCCTGCATACCGTTTTCAATCGGTTCAATCGGAAGTACCTGTCCTATAACACCTGTAGAAGCGACAATAACATCATCAGCGGCAATACCGAGCTGATTAGCAGAAAGTTCGCACATTCTATTTGCCTTTTCCATGCCGTCGGGATTGCAGGTATTGGCATTTACTGAATTAACAATAACAGCTCTTGCAATACCGTTTTCGAGGTGCTTTTTAGTTACAAGAATAGGGGCACCCTTTACTTTATTTGTAGTATAGACAGCCGCCGCCGTACATTCCTTGTCAGCAACAATAAGAGCAAGGTCATTTTTCTTTTTTGCAGCTGGAATTGCATTATTTGACACAGCCGAATTTTTTTCTGTATCATTAAGCGGTTTATGAGCAAGACCGCACTGAATACCGTTTGCTCTGAATCCTTTAGCGGCACACACACCGCCATCAATAAAATTAACATCACCGATTTTTTTAAGTTCCATTTATATCAACTCCTCAGTCAAATTTAAAAACATACTGTATTTTTCCCGTCTCATAAGCGGGATTCATTTCAACGATACCGTCACCGAAAAAGCCATAAGAGCATTCAATAGTAATAGTATTATTCTTCTCATTGATGAAATAGGTATACATATTGTCCTTTATGCACTCAACGGAAAAATATACCTCATCAATAACGCCGAGTTTTTTTGCAATTCTGCCTTTAACACGATAAACGTCAATATAAGTGCTGTCGGCATTCATCATATTATTGAACTCAGTCACTTCACACAGAACAATTGAAGGCACATCAAGATTTTCCTCAGTCACCGTGCCGACAGGCAGAACATCTTTCACTTTGGAATTTTTTATATCCTCAGCACCGCTGTTAATCAGACACAACAGCAAAGCACAAAGCACAACAATAATAAATCCGGAATTGAAATTGAAGTTACCGTTGTTTTTTTTCATACAGTCCAGCAGATAAATAAGCAGAATTGTAAAAGCACTGAAAAAAGCGAATGTATAGCAACTGAAAACTGTATTGAATATATAAATACTTCTGTCAGCAAGTTTAAGCCAGCTGAAGAAAACAACAGCCGCCGCAATAAAAATGCGTACAAAATAGGGAATAGTATTACTCAGCTTAACAGATTTTTTATCATCAGCCATTTACATAAGCCCTGTGGTTTCATCAATTCCCATCATAATATTAAGGCACTGCACAGCCGCACCGCTTGCACCCTTACCGAGATTATCAAGTCTTGCACAAAGCAGAATCTGTTCATCATTTCCGAAAACGAAAACCTGTAATTTATTAAGTCCGCTGAGAGTATTTGAAGCAAGGAAGAAGGATTTCTGTTCGTCGGCAGACATAAGAGGCATAACCTCAACCATATTTGCACCCTCATAATGCTTTTTATACATCTCATGAATCCTTTCGGCAGTCACTGAATTTGCAAGCGTCCTTGACTGAATCGGCACAGAAACAACCATACCGCTGAAATAATCGCATACTATAGGATTGAACATAGGCTTGTATTTCAGACCTGAAACAGCCTGCATTTCAGGAAGATGCTTATGCTGCTGCGACATTGCATACTGTCTCGGACTGTTGAACTCATACGGTTTTTCGTCACTTTCATAGACCGCAATAGCCTTTTTGCCTGCACCGCTGTATCCTGATGTAGCATAAGCAAACACAGGATAATCGTCTGGAATGATATTATTTTTCACAAGCGGATAAACTATGGAAGCAAAACCGCTTGCATAACAGCCGGGAACGGCAACTCTGTTTGAAGCCGCAATCTTCTGTCTGTGTTCAGCCGAAAGTTCGGGAAAACCGTAAGCCCAGTTTGGATTTGTTCTGTGAGCCGTTGAAGCGTCAATAATTCTTACATGGTCATTATCGACAAACGAAACAGCCTCTCTTGACGCCTCATCGGGCAGACAGAGAAAAACGTAATCGGCACTGTTTATAAGTCTCGCACGTTCAAAGGAATCTTTACGTTTTTCCTCAGAAATACGAATAACTTCAATATCATTTCTACCCTCGAAACGTTCTGTAATTTTCAGTCCCGTAGTACCTTCCTGACCGTCAATATATACTTTAACCATAATCAAACACCTTATTTTTTCTTAGTTTTTCGTTCATATTTCGCACGTTTAGGGTCTTTGAGGTCTGATTCGTCCTCTTTCATGGAGTGCCACACACTTATAACAAGAGTTACTGCAACAATTGTAACAAAATAAGCAATATGACCTGCCGTATTCACAGCAATCCACAATCCCATAACAACCTCGCCGGCAACCCACAGAACACCCATAAGCAGTGTAAGACCCAGTATGAACATCAAATCCTTTTTACTCATATTAAATCAACAATTTCGTCTAACTTTTTTTCGGCATTTTCAATCTGCACCACAACAGCATCGGGAGCAGGTGCACCATATGACTTGCGTTCTTTCACACAGGTATCAAGACTTATAGCCTGATAAACGTCCTCAGTGAAAAGCTCAGTCATTTTCTGATATTCCTCAATCGGCAGAGTTTCAAGAGTAAGACCTTTTTCAATACAGAGAGCAACAAGAGTACCTGTAATCTTATAAGCATCACGGAACGGCATACCTTTTTTGACGAGATAATCGGCACAGTCAGTTGCATTGATAAATCCTTTTGCCGCCGCATTACGCATATTGTCTTTAAGCACACGCATAGTAGCGAGCATTGGAATAAAAGTCTTTACACAGAGCTTAACATTATCAACTGAATCAAAAATCGCCTCTTTGTCCTCCTGCATATCCTTATTGTAAGCAAGCGGAATACCTTTCATCATGGTGAGGAGAGTAACAAGATTTCCATTTACTCTGCCCGTCTTGCCACGGATAAGTTCAGTGACATCAGGATTTTTCTTTTGTGGCATAATAGAAGAACCTGTAGCAAAAGCGTCATCGAGTTCAATGAACTTGAACTCCCACGAACACCAGAGAATAATCTCCTCTGAAAAGCGTGATAAGTGGGTCATTATAAGCGAAAGAGCACAGTTGAGTTCAATACAGTAATCCCTGTCGGAAACTCCGTCGAGACTGTTTTCCATGGGAGCAGTAAAACCGAGCAAATCGGAAGTCTGCTGTCTGTTGGTCTTGTAAGTAGTACCAGCCAACGCACCACAGCCAAGCGGACAATAATTCATTCGCTTGTTTACATCACCAAGTCTTTCAAGGTCACGTAGAAGCATAGCAACATAAGCCATAAGATGATGAGCGAAAGTAATCGGCTGTGCCCTCTGGAGATGAGTATAGCCAGGCATAACGGTTTCGGTATGCTGTTTAGCAATATCAATAACAGTATTGATTAACTTAATAACAAGTTCCTGAATTTCCTTTATTTCGTCACGAAGATAAAGACGTAAATCAAGAGCAACCTGGTCATTGCGTGAACGGGCGGTGTGAAGTCTTTTTCCCACATCACCGATACGCTTGGTAAGTTCAGCTTCAATAAACATATGAATATCTTCGGCGGACGGGTCAAGCTGTAAGTCACCTGATTCAATATCAGCGGATATTTTTTTGAGTTCATCAATAATTTTAACGCTGTCGTCTTTTGGAATAATACCGCAGTCGCCTAACATAGTAGCATGAGCGATACTTCCCTGTATGTCATGTTTGTACATACATCCGTCAAAGGCAATGGAAGAATTGAAAGCGTTGACAGTATCGTCAACCTGTTTGGAAAATCTTCCAGCCCACATCATATCAGCCATAATTTTTCTCCTATCGTTTTAGAGTTATTAAAATTTATATTGTCCCTCCACGAATCTGATTATAACTGTCATCAGTCCACAGAAAGTTGATTAAAGAAAGTGCTACTCCATTACTTTCACTTATAACTTTTGTTGCTTCAATAGTAAAACAACGAGCAATATATAATATAATAATATCAGTATTTTTTAATTTTTTACGAGCCTTAATAATGTTACTGCTTGTAACAGTCCTTTTATTATCAGGAAAAAAAATTAAAGTCACAGTCTTTCCATAAAAGCTTCTATCTACTAAAGAAGCATACTGTGAAGGCAGATACTTCTTTATATTATTATAATCACAGATTATTTCTTCTTTAATTATAATTTTCAAATTTTTATTTCTCCATTTATCAATTTATAGTTAAATTCCGATTTATCTTAATTTTAAAGTGCAACTAAGTGTTATTAAAATATTTTTTCAAATGATTTGCTATTACTTTAGGTGTAACAGGTAATTCAGTATCAATAAACGGATATTCCAAGTGTAGCTTTTTATCATCAGATATTATATGCAATCTGTGACTGTTGTTTTCTATTCTAACATACCAATAGTAAACAGAATCATCAAATATAATTTTTCGTTTACCTTTCTTTGATACCATATCTTACATCAGTCGCCGAGCATAGTATCATGAGCGATACTACCTACGTCCGTCAAAGGCAATGGAAGAATTGAAAGCGTTGACAGTATCATCAACTTGTTTAGAAAATCTTCCTGCCCACATCATATCAGCCATAAATTTCAATCTCCTTTATAATTCTGTTCAAATTGTTCCTTGTTGATAATCTCAACGCTATAGGTTATATTCAAATCCTTGTCAACTTCAATGTGATATAGTTCAAAATGGTTAATAGGTTCACCGCCATAAGTAGCATATCCCACATATATATCAGATGTTCCGGAATTTACAGGCTTATATACTTTTCCGAAAACAGTACCGACAGCACTGCCAATACTTCTTGAGACCACAAACTCATCAGCCTCTTCTAAAACGCTGTCGTTGGAATTATAATATTTTTCCGCCCAGCCTCCCGCACCTTCGCACATATGGGATATACAAAGACTGCCGTTTTTCATAACACCTGTTTCTTTATATTTTGAATATTCAATGGATTGTGGTATAAATATATACATAAGTAAAATCACAAGCATTAAAATCAGCGTTAATGCCAGAATGAATATGAAGCGAAATATTTTCTTGATTACTTTCATATTTAACACCTAATTTAAATTACAACAGGCAGGAGTTCTCCTGCCCGTGTAGAATAAATATATATGATTACAAAATTACTTATTGTTTCTCTTCTTATCGAGCTGAGCCTTGACCTTGATAGGCAGACCGAAGAGATTGATGAAACCTGCACTGTCCTTCTGGTCATAAACTTCATCTTCATCGAAAGTAGCGACTTCCTCATCATAGAGAGTATAAGGAGAAGTAACGCCAGCATTGATGATATTGCCCTTGTAGAGCTTGAGTTTAACATCGCCTGTAACAGTTTTCTGAGTTTCAGTAACGAAAGCACTCATAGCCTCACGGAGAGGAGTATACCACTGACCGTTGTAAACGATGTCAGCGAACTTTATGCCGAGATACTGCTTGATACGAGCAGTTTCCTTGTCAATAGTGATAGTTTCGAGAACTTCATGAGCATGATAAAGAATAGCACCACCCGGAGTTTCGTACACACCTCTTGACTTCATACCAACGAGACGGTTTTCAACGAGGTCAGCAAGACCAATACCGTTTTCACCGCCGAGCTTGTTGAGAGCAGTAACCATTTCAACGCCGTTCATTTCCTTACCGTCGAGCATTGTAGGAATACCCTTTTCAAAGTGGATAGTGATATAAGTAGGCTTGTCAGGAGCATCAATCGGAGAAACGCCCATTTCAAGGAAACCGGGCTTCTCATACTGTGGTTCATTAGCAGGGTCTTCGAGGTCAAGACCTTCATGAGAGAGATGCCAGATATTCTTGTCCTTTGAATAGTTAGTCTCTCTGTTTATTTTAAGCGGAATATTATGAGCTTCAGCATAATCGATTTCCTGGTCACGGGACTTCAAATCCCATTCACGCCATGGAGCAATAATAGCCATTTCGGGAGCAAAAGCCTTGATAGCGAGTTCAAAACGAACCTGGTCATTACCCTTACCTGTGCAGCCGTGACAGATAGCGTCAGCACCTTCAGCGATAGCGATTTCAGCAATTTTTTTAGCGATAATCGGACGAGCGAAAGAAGTACCGAGCATATATCTGTTCTCGTAGATAGCACCAGCCTGAACAGTTGGATAAACATAATCCTGAATAAATTCTTCTTTGAGGTCGCAGACGATGAGTTTGGAAGCACCTGTCTTGATAGCCTTTTCCTCAAGACCGTCAAGCTCAGTACCCTGACCAACGTCACCTGAAACAGCAATTACTTCACAGTTGTTGTAGTTCTCTTTCAGCCACGGAATGATGATAGAAGTATCAAGACCGCCTGAGTAAGCGAGAACGACTTTTTTAATATTTTTCTTATCCATTTTTATCTCCTCCATAGGAAAAAATTCTGATAATTCTATTATACACTAATTTAAAATAAAGTCAATAGTTTTGGAATAAATATTCATTTCATTGTAAAATATTCCTGTTATTATGAATATTATTCATTTTTGTATATAAAAGCGTTCCCGCACAGCCAATTGCCGTACCGATGGTATAGGCAAGCAAATCAATAACGGAAAAGCCTGTCCCGATAAGTATTCTGAAAAACTGAATATGACCGAGACCGATTAAATCAACGATATGAATTTTTTGCAGGAACTCGACAACAAAAGCGAAAGCAAGCACACATATATGCACAACATAGTGATTATTTTTTCCGCCGAGTACAGACTGTACAAGACAGTAGACAGCCCAGACGACAATAACATCACCACCATAATCTCTGAGCCAGTTTCCATGCTGAGTGAGTGCAATAATGACTTCAATAGCAATAATAAGCACGAGTAAAATGATATATGGTAATCTTTTTTTCATTATATAATCTCCGTTAAATCTGGAAAAATACCTATAGTACGTCTGAGAATGCCATTCATGTAAGCAATTGCAATACCATAATTCGTGAAAGGCACATTCTGCATTTCGGCTGATTTACGGCGGTAAGTCATTTCTTTTTCATTGAGCATACACGCACCGCAGTGAATAACAAGGCCGTATCCTGATAAATCATCAGGGAAATCACGACCTGACGACAATTCAATATCAAACTCTTTTCCAGTGAACTTTCTGAGAAGTGCAGGAAGTTTCACACTGCCGATGTCACCGCATTGTCTGTGATGAGTACAACCCTCGGAAATCAGTATTTTTGCACCTGATTCAAGAGATTTTATAGCCGCCGCACCTTTCACGGCAGTTTCGAGGAATCCCTTGTACCTTGCCATAAGGATAGAAAAAGAAGTGAGAGGAACATTTTCGGGTACTATTTTATTGACCACAGCAAAAGCCTGACTGTCAGTAATGACCATTTTCGGCGGATATGCAAGTTTATTCAGGGTTTCAGCAAGTTCATATTCTGTAGTAAAGACCGCCATAGCATTTGAATCAAGAATATCCCTGAGAGTCTGTACCTGAGGCAGAATCATACGACCTTTAGGAGCAGCCTCATCAATAGGAGTAACAAGCACAAGCAGGTCATTTTTATCAATCAAATCGCCGACAATTCTTTTTTCTGTATTCTGTTTACCTGCAAAAGAAGCGATTTTCTCTTTCAGCTCAAAAATATTCGTCTTATTTTTCGCACTGACAGCTATTTCATTTTTGGAATTAAAAGACTTTGCGGACAAATCAGCCTTATTGTAAGCGATGATATAAGGAATGTCACGTTCCTTGAAAAGATTTATCAAATCCTTGTCGCATTCCGAAAGTTCACGGGTAATATCAGCAACGAGTACGGCAATATCGGTTTTTGCGAGAATCTGACGGGTTTTTTTCACTCTCATTTCGCCGAGTTCACCCACATCATCAAAGCCTGGCGTATCAATAATCTGCACAGCACCGAGCGGAAGAAGTTCCATAGCCTTATAAACAGGGTCTGTTGTAGTACCCTTTATATCAGAAACGACAGCAAGTTCCTGCCCAGTAACAGCATTGACAAGACTTGACTTTCCTGCATTTCTCATACCGAAAAAACCGATGTGTATTCTTTCACCCGAAGGTGTATCATTCAAAGTCATAAAAAACACTCCTTATAAAAAATAATTGATAATCAACAAAAAATACATAACAGCAGTTGATTATCAATTATATTGTATTTTAAGTTATTATTCTGTAGCTGGATATATTATGTCTTTTACTGAATCTGACGTTATCAGGTTATATCCCTGATTTATATCATCAAATGTAAGTGTTCCATCATACGGAGTTCTTTCTACTATAAGAATACCATCTGTAATATTAACAGTTGTATTGTCCTCATAAATACCGTATGTGCCGTTACTTGTATCAAAAACAGCGATACTACCTTTTTTGAGAGCATCATTGAGATTGGAAGCAATACCCTCACCACCATAAAAATTAGAATTTCCGTACTCAGGATAACGCATATCGTAGTTTATGAAACCTATATATTCATCATCATGAACGACAGGGAACTGCCATACATTAAGCGGAGCAACAACTTCCGTATCATTTACAAGCACGGACTTAAAAGGCTTTACAACAACAGCATCTTCATAAGTTCCGCTCTCAAGCATTAAAGGATTTTCAGAATCAGTATAATTCTCAAAGGAAAATTGAAACATTTCCTCATCAAGAAGGGATTCATAAGATATTTCCTCAGTTGAGCCTATAAGCGATTCAATAGACACGCTTGTTTCTCCTAGAGGTGTACCTGTATCCTTTACATCTCCACATGAACAAAGTAGGTAGATAAAACAAAGCGACATCAAAACAGCAAATTTCTTTTTCATAATACAGTACCGGTTATCATTTATCAGTCAGTTAAAATTCAAGACTGTTGATGACCTTTTTAAGAGCCTCAGCACTTGCATGAAGTTTAGCGACTTCCTCATCTGTAAGAGCAGGAGCAACTTCCTTTTCAATACCATGACCACCAATAACAGCAGGTAAGCTGAGACAAACATCATTGATGCCGTATCTGCCGCTTATAAGAGTTGAAACGGTTCTGATATTATTGGCATCTCTGAGAATATCATCACAGATTTTATTCACAGTAAGAGAGATAGCATAGAAAGTAGCACCCTTACGCTTGATAACCTCACCGCCAGCCTTGCGTACCTCAAGAATAATTTCATCTTTATCAATTTCAGTGTGGGACTGTTCAGCACAGTATTCTTCCATAGAACTTCCCGCAATATTTGTGATAGACCACGGAATCATGGAAGTATCGCCGTGTTCGCCGAAAACATAGGCATGAACACTGTTCGGGCTTATATCAAGATGGTCTGCAATACTTGAACGCAGACGTGAAGTATCAAGAGCAGTACCCGAACCGATAACCTGTGAAGGCTTCAGATTTGTGCATTTAAGAATAGCATAAGTAATAATATCAACAGGATTGCTCACAATAACATAGATAGCCTCAGGAGCAGCCTTAGCTATTTTCGGCATAACTTCCTTGATAATATTTACATTTGCCTGAGCCAAATCAAGTCTTGTCTGTCCGGGCTTACGTGCAAGACCGAGCGTAACGACAACAACATCAGAGCCTGCCGCATCGTCATAATTTCCGTCAAAGACTTCAACATTATGGCTGAATGAAACGCCCTGACGAATATCCATAGCCTCGCCCTTTGCTTTTTCTTTATTTATATCAATAAGGACAATATCAGAGCAAGTTCCTGCAACTGCAAAAGTATATGCACACGTTGCACCGACATTTCCCGCACCGAGAATAGTAATCTTCTTTCCGCCTTTACTGTTTGCCATAAAAAAACCTCCGCTTGTGATTTATATTTTATAGTATTGTATTTTATATTATATCATAATAACAGAAAATAGCAAGAGAAACGGCGTTAATTTTCTGTAAAATCGTAAATTCACACAAAATTACATAAAATATAACACCGCTTTTTTCCTGTTTAATTTAGACTGTTAACCGCCTGAAACATTATTTGACAGTATTTTCATAAGTATATTTGTCAATTTTAGACGTTACACAATCATTGAACATACTGTCCAAATCTCCATAACCATAATAATAATAGCTTTTGAAACCAGGCTTATAGATATTGCTTGAAATATGTGCTGAACTCAAATCCACTGAACAAGTTCCGTCCTCAAGAATAACTATACTGTCATAACGTGAAAAATGGTAGTATGTTACATCACAAGTTTCATCATCTCGTTCAATCTTTACTTTTACCGCATATACAAGATAAAGATAGTTAATTGGCGTTACAGATTCAAAACCTTCCTTTGTTTTCAGGAAGTAATATCCCAGAAAATCAACACCTTGCAGTTTTTCAGTTTCTCCGAAAGAAGATGCTACATGAGCATTAAGTGTATCTTGTGATTGACTATCCATTTTCGCAAGCATATCATCAGGTATATCGCTTATTGCCTGTGCATACGAAGCTAAACCGCTGACTGTGAAAGTCTTTTCTGTAGCTGTTGGAATTTTTCCGTTACTGAGACAATATTCCTCAACATCGCTTCCGCCGTATGAGCTTATACTTACAGTAACTTCATCGCCGTTCTTAAGACCAGAACTCTTATCAAGTGTATAGTTGAGACTTATATCGCTTTTCACATCAGAAGTATTGATACTTGCTGTTCCGTTAGGTGACATTCCACCGAAATTGACTGCAACGCCTTCAAACGGGTCAAACGATTCTATTTCGTCAAGTCCGCTGACTGTATAAGTCTTTGTACCGCCTGACAATTTGAAATCATACTTTTCAAGAGCTGTATTGTCAACTTCAATAGTAAGAACAACTTCATCGCCGTTTGAAAGATTTTCAGATGGTGAAAGAGTATATTCAACCGCATCGTCCAGAGTTTCCTCAAGGAGTCCGAGTTCTATAAGTGACATATCAGTACAGAACTGTGTTTCAATATCACGTACCCAGCTTCCCTCTGAAATTGTTGCTTTTCCGTAACCGTTATATCCGTTGAACAGAATATCCGCCTTAGCTGAAATGTCAACATTTTCCTTACCACAACCCGTAAGAGCAGTCATTACACCAATTGCCAAAATACCACATAATACTTTCTTATTCATATAAAAAACCTCCACTTTTCCTTTTTTGCATTATAATTATACCTTTTTTTCATTTTCTTTTCAAGTATTTTATAAGAATTTGAAAATTTTTCTATATAATAAACAAAACTGACAATATCTGTTAATAATATTGATAATTTATAACATTAACAGACTACATCAAAAAATCATATAATAATCGGAGACTGTATAATCATGCCAATATGTGCAATAATATAATCAGAAAATCTCATAAATAAAGGAGCTGAATACAATGTCAGTCAAACGAGGAGAAATATACTATGCCGATCTCAGCCCTGTTGTCGGTTCTGAGCAGGGCGGAATCAGACCGGTACTTATAGTTCAGAACGATGTCGGCAACAAGTACAGCCCCACTGTAATAGCGGCGGCAATAACAAGTCAGAAAGCAAAAAATCACCTACCTACACATATTGAAGTAGAAGCCGACAAATGTGGACTTGCCAAAGACAGCATAGTTCTTCTGGAACAGATAAGAACCATTGATAAAAAGCGTCTTAAAGATAAAATGGGCGAACTCGATTTGAACTCAATGGATAAAGTGAATACGGCATTATCAGTAAGTTTCGGACTTGAATTATAGAAAAAGTTAACGGTTGGCTGTAAATTCGGCTGACCGTTAAAAGTTTACAGTATAATAATTGCAATAAATAAGAAGTTATATATCATTCGACAGAAATCAGAAATTCTTCATCATATTCGTCATTTTTATCATCGTATCTGAACATAAATTCGTTTTCAGATATCCATTCTTCCTGAAAATAAACTGTTTCTGTAAAACCGGGACCCTCATAACTCCATACTTTCTGATTAAACGGAGAACTTTTTTTATAAACTGTGGGACGGCTTACAAAATCATATTTTACAATTATCTGTATATTGCCCGAAGGAGACGTAAAACTCTGTTCCTGACCTGAAGAACAGCCTGATAGTACCAGAATAAATGCCAGCATACAAAGCAAAGCAGTTTTTTTCTTCATATATAATCTCCTTTTGCCATGTAAATTTCTAAATTAAATAGTTAAAACAGTGATAAATAAGAATTTACAGTAGTATCTTATAGACATCTGCTTGTTCTCCCTTAAATTCAAAGCTACGCTCATATGTGCCGCCATTTTTTAGAATTGTTTTTATTGACGGCTCGTTATTTCTTTCTACTGATAAATGCAATTCACTTAAAGCAATATTATGGGCAATAAGTAAAATTTGACGAAGCATTTCTGTTGCATATCCTTTTCTTCTTTCAGTCGGACGCACACTATATCCACAATTCCCGAAATCCCTTAGAAAGCCATTTAATGTGTGCCTTAAATCTATAATTCCGACTATACTATCGGTTTCATCAAGGGCAAAATATGTATCTGTTACAACCCAATCTGGATTGACAGTTTCTTCTTTGGCGTTATCCGTTACTGCTTTAAGCCAATCATCATAGCTTTCAGTTTTATCAAGCAATTCGCTTCCATTGATTATCATTTCTTCATTATCGAAAAATTCTTGTCTGAATTCTATTGCCTTATCTTTCAAT